>CAJFOF010000094.1 GCA_904395885.1 uncultured Lachnospiraceae bacterium | reverse complement strand
GAAATCCCGCCTCTGGCGGAACCCGGGAACTACCCCGGAGGGGTTAAAACCAAACCCCCATTTGAAATGGGGGTTGATGACTTTGATGACAGATCTCTTTCCGGGAGTCTTTGTTCCCCGCTTTTAGATAATTCTTGCATAACATATGAAAAAGAGGTATACTAGTTACAGAGAAAAAGGACACACCTGCGACCAGGAGGGATTGCGATGATTGAAGCAACTAGCTGCGGCGGTGTGGTTATCTTTCGCGGAAAGATACTGGTCCTCTACAAAAATTATAAAAACAAGTATGAGGGCTGGGTACTTCCAAAGGGAACTGTAGAACCGGGAGAGGAATTTAAAGAGACAGCTCTCCGAGAGGTAAAGGAGGAGACCGGCGTTAATGCCTCTATCATCAAATACATTGGAAAAAGCCAATATTCTTTCAACACACCCCAGGATATCGTGGAGAAGGATGTCCATTGGTATCTGATGATGGCAGACAGTTATTACAGTAAACCACAGCGGGAGGAATATTTCATTGATTCCGGTTATTACAAATTTTACGAGGCGTACCATCTGCTGAAGTTTTCTAATGAAAAGCAGATACTGGAGAAGGCATACAATGAGTACCTGGACTTAAAAAAAAGCAATCTCTGGGGAAGCAAGAAGTATTTCTGAGGCAGGCACACAATACAGAATCACCAAGGCGTTCCGCGACAGCGGGGCGCCTGCTGTGTATATAGCGGTAAATGGAAGGGTTCTTTGTTTGTTTTTCGTTAAAATCTGGAGGTTTCTTTTGATAGATTCAGAAAAAACTTGTATATTTTTAGAAAAAGAGTTAAAATATCCGTAAGTAGCTAGTCAAAAATGCAAAAAGGAGAGGCAAATATGAAGAGTTGGAAGAAAATCGGGTTGTTGATTCTTCCGGCAGTGCTGTCCATGGCATTTCCTGCATTTGCAGGACAGTGGGAGCGGGACGGTGTGACCTGGAAGTATTTGGAAGACGACGGAAGTTATGCTCAGGATACCTGGCAATGGATCGATGGCAATGGTGACGGCATTGCAGAGTGCTACCACTTTGATGCCAATGGCCACCTGGATCAGAATACGGTGGTGAACAACTGGATTGTTGACAGTACCGGAGCATGGGTAGTCGGCGGAAACGTTCAGCAGTTGGATCTGGGCGCGACCCAGGAGGAGATTGGCGCCATCTACCAGGCAATCTCAGAGACAAGTTCCGCTATGAACAGCATGGACGCTCAGGTTGATGCCGTTATCAATATGACCATAGATGGGGAAAGCCTGGAAATGCTGATGGATATGAATATGAAGGCAAACGGCCTGACTTCCGGAAACCTGGAGCTGCTTTATGACATGGCAGTTACTGCCGAGGGTGAGACCATCAATATTAATATGTTCTATCTGGACGGCTATATGTACATGGACACCATGGGAACTAAGATCAAGATGCCCATGGATATGGATGAGGCCATGGAGCAGTCTATGAGCATGGTATCTCAGATGGATATTTCAGACCCCCTGTACGGAATGGAAAACTTAAAGCTGTATTACGACGGCGCAAAGAAAACCATTACCTACGATATGAATTCCGCTGAACTCAATTCTGCGGTTCAGGGTATTTTGGGTGCATCCGGCATGGATATGTCTGAGCTTGGATATACCTATGAAGTGACCAGAGCATCCGGCAGCGTCAAGGTTGATGAGAACGGCTATCCCACAGAGGAGAGCGTTTCCATGGAAATGACCATGGATTTCCTGGGTATGACCATGGATATGGGAATTGACATGACCATTGTCATTAACGAGCCCGGCCAGCCAGTGGTGATCAGCTTCCCCTCCACAGAAGGTTATGAGGAACTGATCGGTTATGAAGATGTGGCCGTATGAACTTGATTCTTTTGGGGGACACTCACTGAAGGGTGTCCCTTTTTATTGCCCTGCGGCTCTCACACTGCAGGATTTTTAATCTAAAGGAGAACAATGATATGAATACAGCTTACGAAAAATTACAGCCCTATCTGGATAAGGCTATGGCAGTACAGACGGCCCTTACCCTGTTTGAGTGGGACGATGCGACTATGGCGCCTGAGGCTGCCGGGGCCAATACATCGAGGGTGATTGAGATTTTATCCGGAGAGTATTTCCAGGCGGTTACGAATGAGGAAGTGAAACGGCTGGTGAAAGAGTGCCGGAAAGAGCCGCTGACAGAAGTGCAGGAAGCCGTGGTCAGAGAGCTGGAGGAACAATTGGATCAGCTTGACTGTATTCCTCAGGATGAATATCAGGCTTTTGCAAAGCTGACTTCTGAGGCAGCAAGAATCTGGGAAAAAGCAAAAAAGGAAAACGATTTTCAGAGGTTTGTCCCCCTTTTGAAGGAAGTGGTGCGTTACCAGAAAAAGTTTGGAGATTACCGGGCAAAACCGGGACAAAAGCGGTACGATGTCCTTTTGGATGCTTACGAAAAGGGGTTTTCTACAGAACTGTTGGATGAATTTTTTGGCCGGCTGAAAGAAGAGCTGGTTCCTTTCTTAAAGAAAGTCAGAGAGAGCCGGGTATTGATTCGGGATGATTTTCTGAGCGGAGATTTTCCGGAGGATCGCCAGGAGCAGCTTGCGCGTTTCCTGGCAGAGTATCTGGGCTTTGACTTCAGCAAAGGTGTGCTGGCGGTCAGCGCACATCCGTTCACAACGAATCTTCACAACAAGGATGTGAGGATTACGACCCACTATACGGATCGGGTGGACAGCTCCCTGTTTTCTGTTATCCACGAAGCGGGCCACGGGATTTATGAGATGGGGATCCGGGATGATCTGACCCAGACAATGGCTGGCCAGGGCGCTTCCATGGGAATGCATGAGTCCCAGTCCAGGTTTTTTGAGAATATTATCGGCAGGAGCCAGGCATTCTGGGAGCCTATCTATGGGAAACTTCAGGAACTGTTTCCGGAAACATTTACAGAGATCGGCCTGGACCAGTTTGTAAGAGCCGTCAATAAGGTACATCCTGATCTGATTCGAACCGAGGCGGATGAGCTGACCTACAGCCTCCATGTGCTGATCCGTTATGAGATTGAAAAAATGCTGATCGAGGGGGATCTGGATGTAGAGAAACTTCCCGCTATATGGGGAGACAAATATGAAGAATATCTCGGTGTAAGGCCAAAAAGTGATTCGGAAGGAGTGCTGCAGGATATTCACTGGTCCCAGGGATCTTTCGGGTATTTTCCATCCTATGCCCTGGGGAGTGCTTTTGGGGCACAGTTTTACTACCATATGAAGAGAGAAATGGACTTTGACGGCCTCCTGCGGGAAGGGAAGATCGATGTGATCCGGGAGTATCTGAGGGAGAATATCCACCAGTACGGAAAGCTGAAAACCAGCCGGCAGATCATAAAAGATGTAACAGGCGAGGATTTTAATCCCGATTACTACATTCGCTACTTGAAGGAGAAATACGGGAGACTGTACGAAATCACAGATTGAAATTCTAAAATGGTTATGATATAGTAATTGAAGCATGAGTGGGAGTGCCCGCTTTGTCTGGAGGACAGGGCGGGCATTCGCTGTAAGGAGGCAGAATACAGCCTTGTGAGAAACCTGTCACAGGATATTTTGCCATATGATCCTGCATGGATGAACGGATATGCACAGAAGAGGAGGATTACATGAAAATTCGGGACATATTAGCAGAAGGAAAACCAACTCTCTCATTTGAAGTATTTCCGCCGAAGACGGCCGGAAATTATGAATCGGTGGAAAAGGCGGCACTGGAGATTGCCGGGGTTCATCCGGCGTTTATGAGTGTGACATATGGAGCCGGCGGAGGTACCAGCGAGTATACAGTTGGAATCGCATCCACTATCCAGAATAAGGGAAACGTCACGCCTCTGGCTCATCTGACCTGTGTTTCCTCTACACGGCAGCGGGTAAAAGAGCTTTTGCAGGAATTACAAGAAAACAAGATCGAGAATATTCTGGCCCTCAGGGGCGATATCCCGGAAGGAGGCCGTGTCGCTTTTGATTATCAGTATGCCAGCGAGCTGATCGCAGATATCAAGAAGGCAGGCGACTTCTGCATCGGAGGGGCCTGCTATCCGGACGGCCATGT
>CAJFOF010000093.1 GCA_904395885.1 uncultured Lachnospiraceae bacterium | reverse complement strand
TTGAACTTGAAAACCCTCGAAAAGTGCGTAAATTCAAGGATTTCTACGAATTCACCCTTTGTAGACATGTGACGACTTCCACATGCTTCGTATCTGCCACCATCTCCACAGATACGTCTGCCGGCGCGCAGATTTTATTGTCTGAAGGGATGACAGCCACGCCCTCCCCCAGGATTTTTTGAGCGAATGTGGGATCATTGACCTTTTCGATGCCAATGTAGTCCCCCTTCACATAGGCGCCGATCTCCTCAGAAATTTCTTCAGAGTCTGGTTTGCCGGATTGCAAAACTGCTGATCCCTCACCTGCAGAACTGGCGCTGGCACTATCCCCGGCAGCAGTCGCCTCCGCTGTTTTCTTTCTGTCAAACACCATCCCCAGCAGGAAGGCAAAGAAGAAAGCCGGCTGCCATAGCAATCACGTGGGCAATCATATAGTTTACATACCCGTTATTTGCCGGATCGGCCAGGGCAATTCCCGGAACCACTGTGGTGCCGAATCCCAGGGCTGCCAGATTGGTGACATAGACTACAATGCCGCCGATAGCACCGCCTATGCAGCCGCCGATAAGGGGATAACGGTATCGTAAATTGACACCGAACAGAGCCGGTTCCGTGATGCCAAAGAGCACGGACACAAAGCTGGGGATGCAGAGTTCCTTTGCTCTGGCGTCCTTTAAATTTCTGGCCAGATAGCCCAAAACTGCCCCGCCCTGGGCAATGATAGCCACGGACATCAGAGGATTCAAAAAGTTTCTTCCGGTATCTACCAAAAGCTGAGATTCAATCGCTCCAAATACGTGATGGAGTCCTGTGATAACAATAAGCTGCTGAACGCCTGAGAACACTGCGTAGCCAAGGGCTCCCAGATTCTGAGTCATCCACACGAGAGCCGATGTAATTCCAGATGCCAGCCCTCTTCCTATGGGGCCAATGATCATGAACAGCAAAAATGCACTGGCAAGAGTGGTCAAAAGCGGGGAGACCAGCAGCCTGATCACCTCCGGAACCTTCTTTTCAAAGAAGATATCCAATTTTGCAGTGACAATACCGATCAGCAAGGCTACAATAATGCCGCCCTGAAACCCTACCAGCTCTACCGGAAGGCCAAAAATATGCAGAACGGTAACCTCTGCGGTCCCCTGAGCTGCAGCGTAGGCGTCAGTCAGGCTGGTTGAAAGCATGATGCATCCCATGACGAGTCCCATAATAGGCCGGCCGCCAAACCGCTTTACTGTGCTGTAGGCAACGCACAGAGGCAGGAAGCCGAAGATTGCCCCGGAAGCAATGTTAATCAGTGTAGCAATCCCGTACAATGTGTCATTGTTGGCCACAAACTCCATATTTCCCATGACGCTGGACAGTCCCGTAAGCAGGGCTACAGCCAGAATTCCCGGCATAATCTCGATAAACACATCTGACAGAGCCTTCACCGCTCTCTGGAGAGGGTTCATCCGCTTATTTGCCTTGGTCTTCAGATCCCCCATGCTCATACTGTCCATATGGATAGACTCGGCCAGCACCTGGCACACATCATTGACCAGGCCGGCTCCAAAGATAATCTGAAGCTGGTCTCCGGCCACAAAAACCCCCTTGACCAGATCTACATTTTCAATTCCCGGTATATCTGCTCTGTCATTGTCCTCCAAAACCAGCCGCAGCCGTGTGGCACAGTGGGCTACGCCCAGAATATTGTCTCTTCCCCCGGCAAACCTGACAATTTCCGCCGCTATTTTTTCATAGCGCTGTCTTTTCTCAGCATCCATTTTCTGATACCTCCAATATAACTGAAATCCTCTTCTCAACGTGTTCTTAATTTTACCGCGGTATGGACAACTGCTGTTTTCTTTGTCCTTGTAATTCCTATTATAATGAATTATAATGAAATTAATATAGACAGATGTTGTTTTGCTATACAGTTATGTTGGGAGAGTGAAACGGGATGAAAGACTATATCTTTTCCAATGATTTTTCGAGAAATTTGGATGCCATGATCTATACCTGCGGCAACGAGACCTGCGCCCCTTCTCACAGCTACGGGCCTGTCGTTCGCAGCGGCTATCTCATCCACTATATTCTGGCCGGAAAGGGCATTTACAAAACAGATGGGCATATTTACCATCTGTCAGAAGGCGATGCCTTTTTGATTCGCCCTAACACCCTGATCTATTATGAAGCCGATAAATACCATCCCTGGACTTATACCTGGATCGGCTTTCAGGGTATCAAAATGGAGGGATATTTCCGACGGACCTCTCTGCTGGATGAGCCTTGTTTCCACTACGGCAAAGATGACCGGGTAAGGCTCTGCCATGAAAAAATGTTTGAAGCCTACAATCTTCCCGAAAATCGGGATCTTATGATGAACAGCATCCTCTATGAATACCTCTATCTTCTGGCCAGCAAATTCCCCAGAAAATCGATTCCTGCCAAGGAAAAGAAGGTCTCATATGTGGAGGAAGCGCTCAGATATATCGAAAACAATTACGCACATTCCGTGAATATTCAGGTCATCGCTGACTACCTGAATATTGAGCGCACCTATCTCTACAGGCTTTTTAAGGATATAACCGGAATCTCTCCCCAGGAATACCTTCTGGACTACCGCATCCGTCGGGCCTGTACTCTTCTGCGAGAGACCGCACTTCCCATAAGCGACATCGCCCGGTCTGTAGGATACGATGACGCCATGTATTTCTCCCGCTTATTCAAACAGAAGAAGCAGCGAACGCCCACAGAATACCGGAAATGTGCAGAGAAAGGAAGCTGACCATGGAAAATTCGTATATTCTTCAGGCAAAGCGGCGTCAGTTTTCCGATCTGTATCTCTGCTTCTGCGGATACGAGGAATGCCTTCCGGGCCACAGCTTTGGCCCTGCCGTCCGTCCCAACTATATTATCCACTGCATTCTGAAAGGAAAAGGGATTTACCACGCCGAGGGGGCGACCTATGAACTGGGTGCCGGACAGGGTTTTCTCATCGAACCGGGGGTACAGACATTCTATCAGGCGAGCCAGACCGATCCCTGGACCTATCTCTGGATCGGATTTGACGGCATCCGTGCAGCAGAATACCTGGCAGGTATGGGGCTGGGAGAAAAGCGTCTCACCTACCGCAGCAGTCACGGAAATCAGCTATATAAAATCGTTCAGAATATGCTGGAGCACAATACCTACACTGCAGCCAACCAGTTCATGTTGGAGGGGCTTCTCTACGAATTTTTCAGCACTCTGGCTGAGGACCTTGATGTGATGTCCTCCTGTGGCGCGTCTGGCGGCAGCCTGTACGTGCGGAGAGCAGTAGAATTTATCCAGACAAATTACGTTACGCCCATCCGGGTCACAGATATTGCAAATTATGTGTGCATCAACCGCAGCTATCTGTACACCCTGTTTCGGAAGGAACTGAATATGTCTCCCCAGGAGTATTTGTCCAACTGCCGGCTCACCAGAGCGGCAGAACTTCTCCTTATCACAGATCTTTCCATTGAAAGCGTGGCTTTTTCCTGCGGATACAGCGACCCGCTGGTCTTTTCCAAGGCTTTTAAAGCAAAAAATGGAAAAACTCCGGCCCGGTACCGGCAGGAAAGACTGGATGGCAATTCAAAGATTTAACATTTTGACTGTTACTTCTAACATTTGCGTCTGTTCTCACAGCGCTGTCCGTTTATACTGTTCAGTAAAAAGACTTTATTTTCCGCTGGAAAAGGAGGCCCTATATGAGCATTTTGTATAATGAAAAGAATCAGACATTCCATCTTTTTAACGACACCATCAGCTACATTATGACAGTTCTCCCCAATGGTCAGATGGGACAGCTCTACTTTGGCAAAAAGATCCATCCCCGTGAAGATTATTCCTATCTGCTTGAACTGAACCCCCGTTCTATGGCCTCCTGCGTTCTGGATGGAGAACGGCCCCTGTCCCTGGAGCACGTAAAACAGGAATACGGTGTGTACGGCTCCTCCGATTACCGCTTTCCTGCAACGGAAATCCTTCAGGAAAACGGCAGCCGGATCTCTGATTTTCGCTACCAAGATCACCGGATTACTCCCGGAAAACCAAAACTGTCCGGCCTCCCCGCCACATATACGGAGGCGGAGGACGAGGCAGAAACCCTGACTCTGATTCTGAAAGACCCGGTCAATGAGATAGAGCTGGAACTCTGCTACACCATCTTTTCCCAGGGCGGAATTCTGGCCAGAAGTGTCCGGTTTTCCAATCGCGGCACGAGCACGGTACACCTTTTAAAGGCCATGAGCCTTTGTATGGATCTTCCGGACTGTGATTACGACTGGATCCAGTTTTCCGGAGCCTGGGCCAGAGAACGCCATCCAAAAATGCGCCATCTGGAGCAGGGGATCCAGGCCATCAGCAGCATGAGAGGCCACTCTTCCCACGAGCACAACCCTTTCCTTATTTTGAAGCGCCCCTCAGCCGATGAATTTCAGGGGGAAGTCTTAGGATTCAGCCTGATTTACAGCGGAAACTTTCTCGCTCAGGCGGAGGTTGACACTCATGACACCACCCGCGTTCTCCTGGGCATTAATCCTGAATGGTTCGACTGGAAGCTGCAGCCGGGAGAGACCTTCCAGACTCCCGAGGCTGTTATGGTGTACACAGACCGCGGCCTGAACCACATGAGCCAGACTTTCCACCGGCTGTATCAGAAACGGCTTGCACGGGGCGTCTGGCGTGACCGGGAGCGGCCCATCCTGATCAACAACTGGGAAGCCACCTACTTTGACTTCACAGAAGAAAAAATTTTAAAGCTGGCCAAAACAGCAACAGAGGCGGGAATCGAACTCTTTGTCTTAGATGACGGATGGTTTGGAAAACGCCTGAGCGACCGTTCCGGCCTTGGCGATTGGAAAGCCAATCCGGATCGTCTTCCCCAGGGAATCAACGGACTGGCTGAAAAAATCGAAGATCTTGGAATGAAATTTGGCCTTTGGTTTGAACCGGAGATGACCAACGAGGACTCTGATCTCTATCGGCAGCACCCGGACTGGATTCTGTCTGTTCCAGGCAGAGCCAAATCTCAGGGACGCCATCAGTATGTGCTGGATTTCTCCAGAAGTGATGTGGTGGATGCGATATTTCAGATGATGAGAGAGATCCTGAAGGACGGACACGTCTCTTATGTGAAATGGGATATGAACCGGAGCATTACGGAATGCCTGTCGGCAGGCCTTCCCGCTGACCGCCAGGGAGAAGTATTCCATCGCTATATCCTGGGTGTGTACGGCCTGTATGAACGGCTGACCACAGCCTTCCCCAATGTTCTGTTTGAGTCCTGCGCCAGCGGCGGAGCCCGCTTTGATCCAGGTCTTCTCTACTATGCCCCCCAGGGCTGGACCAGTGACGATACAGATGCCATTGAGCGGCTGAAAATCCAGTACGGAACCTCCTACTGCTATCCGATCAGCAGCATGGGCAGCCATGTATCGGCTTCCCCAAACCACCAGGTAGGACGAAGCACCCCTTTAAGCACACGGGCCAATGTAGCCTTTTTCGGCACATTCGGATATGAACTGGACTTAAATCGTCTGTCTTCTGATGAACTGGAAGAAATAAAAGAGCAAGTAAAATTTATGAAATCCTGGAGGGGCCTGATCCAATTCGGAACCTTCTACCGGTTGCAAAGCCCATTCACAGGTGAATCCGCTTCCTGGATGACCGTCAGCAGCGACCGCAGCCAGGCCCTCGTTGGCTGGTACCGGATTCTAAATACAGCAAATCCGCCTTACACCCGGTTAAAGCTGACAGGTCTTGATCCTGACCGCCTCTATACCGTCCGGGAGGGAAAGCGGATTCTCGGTGACTTCTATGGTGATGAACTGATGAATGTCGGACTGATCACCAGCCAGAAAGTTAAAGATACAAATGTGGGCTTTGACTTTGAATCTAAAATTTATATTCTCCAGTAATGATATTGGAGAATATATCTTCTTAAAAATACAAAATTTTACATCTGTGCTGCCTTGATCCTTTTTGCAATCTCCTGTCCGGTCAAGGCAGCCAGAATCATTTTAGCCCCATCCCCCGGAAGATATGGCAGCACGCCCATGGCCAACCCTGCGGGAATGCTGATCTTCATCTGGACGGCCAGCCAGACGGTTCCAAAAGCATAGCAAACCGCAGTTCCAAGGATTAGTCCTGCGATCTGGAGCCAGATTTTTCCGCGCGCCCGCTCTACAAGCGGCCCTGCAACTAGGATCATAAAAATAAATCCCACCAGGTAGCCGCCTGTAGGGCCGACCAATTTCCCTAACCCCCCAGAAAAACCAGAAAAGACAGGCAGGCCCACCAGCCCCAGCATCAGGTAAATCAGATAGCTGATCAGCGCCTTTCGTGTTTTCAAAATATACAGCGACAAGTACAAGACCAGATTGGTCAGGGTCACAGGTACCGGGCTGATCACAATCGGGATGGATAATGGCGCCAATATACAGGTAATCGCTGTAACCAGAGCAATCACCGTTAGGTCAATAACTGCAGGCCGCTTCGCCCTGGTTGGGGATGTGACGGTCTGTTCTGCTTTTTCTATCATAAATTCCTCTTCCTCTCTTTCTGCTTTCCCCACTTAAGCTGCCATTATTATACGATTTGCCCCTCCTATTGTCAACCTATTTTATTTTTAAAGTTTACATTTTGCCATCATTCATTTTGTCAGTGTTCCCCCCACGGGAGGCTTGCCCAGAAGAGCTTTCTGACCGGAGAGAAAAAGGGGACGCTGCACGATTAGTTTTCTTTGGCACCGCCAAATCCATCATGCAACATCCCCTGAGAATGTAATTTTCTAGTCTCCGAGTATTAACGATTAACTTTCCTATATAACGATGTCGCTATAAGCCACATGTTTATTTGATGGTAATCCTTCCCTGCCCCTTCGGGTCTGCGTACTCTGCACCTACATTGCCGCCCAGTTTCTCCTCAATGTAGGAGGAAAGAGCGTCTACATCCACCATCACATCATCCTGGATGACATTGGTGCCATTGAACATGCTCATGCCGTCACCGCCGGATTTCAGCATATAATTGTGGGAAGCTACCGTATAGGTCTTGTTCAAATCCAGAGGCTCTCCGTTTACCATAATATCCGTTACCCGGTAAGCACCGGATACACCCAGGAAGTTGCCTTTCTCATCCATCTGAACACTGGAAGGAATGGAACTGTCAATGGTAAATGTGAGTCCCGATACATGAAGGAAGCCGCCGCTTTCCTGCGGATAGCTGGATGCCCCCATCTCCAGGGCATCTTTGATCTGCTGCCCGGTTGCCTCCACTGCACAGCACATGTTGCCAAAGGGGAACACGCTCAAAGTATCATTATATGTAATATCTCCCGGTGCGATATCTGCCCGGATGCCGCCGCCGTTCATCAATCCGATATCCGTTCCTAACTGATAGCGGAACGCATCTGCACACAGGTCTCCCAGATTGGTTTCGGCATTTCTGACTGCTCTCTGGCCTGTCTCTGGATTGTTAACGGTCAGTGCTACATCCGTATGTCCTAAGACGACTTTCAGACTCTCATTGTACTGAGCCTGGATATTTTTAATAAATGTGTCAGTGGCCACATCTACGAACTTGCCGTCTTCATTCGGCGCTGAACCTCCCGGGATGGTCAGTACCATGCCTGGACGAATCACATTGGGACGGCTGATTTTATCTCTGTTAGCCTCGTAGATCACTCTCCAGGAATCAGAAGAGCCAAGGACATTTCTGGCGATCCTGCTCAAAGAATCTCCTTTTTGAACTACATAGGTAGCCGATCCCCCATCCGGGACAACCGATACCATCTCTGTGGTGATGGTTCCGTCCGTCCTGATGGTCAGCTTTCCGATATTGGCCAGCTTGGTGCCGGTCTGGGTGACAGGAATCTCCTTTCCGTCCTTATTCGGATAAGTGGTATCATAGGTCTCATGGGAATGGCCGTCAATTACTGCGTCAATTCCCGTTGTATTTTTAATAACTTGTTCAGAGGTCCACCGCGGAGTAATTCCTACATTTCCCAGATGCCCTACTACAATCACATAGTCTGCGCCTGCCGCTCTGGCCGAGTCTACCGTCGCCTGAATCTGTGCGTAAAACGCTTCTCCTGTCTCATCTTCACAGAAACTGTACAGGTAATTGCCGTTTGCATCCTGGAAATATGCCGGAGTCGATTTGGTAAAGCTCTCCGGAGTGCTGACGCCCACAAAGGCTACCTGAGTGTCCCCATAGGTAAACATCTTGTACGGTGCCAGAACCGGCGCGCCTGTAGCTAGGTTCATGAATGTAGCGGAATAATAGCCGCATTCCAATTCTCCTGCCAGCTCCATAAAGCGAGCCATACCGTAGTCGAACTCATGGTTTCCTGGAACGGCAAAGTCGTATCCCACCTCATTCATAATGTCGATAATGTATCCACCGTCTGACAGAGTACCGATGGGCGCTCCCTGAATTGCATCCCCCGCGTCCACCAAAGTCACATAGGGTGTCTGGGCCTGCATCTCTTTTTCGTAAAGAGCCAAGCCCGCATAGCCAATGTTATCATCTACTCCGCAGTGAACATCATTAGTGTACAGAACCACAATGTCCTGGTCTGCAGCCAAAGCTGTGAACCCAATTCCCAATGTTGTCACCAGAACAAGGGCCATTGTCAGGAACACCGACTTGACACGTTGTTTCCACATCTTCATTTACTCGTCCTCCTTCGGCTGATAATTGCAATTTTTTACTAATATATTATAACAATTCACAGAGTAAAAGTAAACAGATCCTAGTTTCTTTCTCTCTCTTCAAACGCATCTAGCTGTCTCTGTTTTTCTTCAATAATAAAAGAGAAAGCAAAAATATTTTCACTTTTTTGCTTTCCCTTTCGATTTTCCGACTTATAATTCCTGCTAGCTTTCCATCTGGCGGCCTAGAAATCCCGCTGCTGTATTGGCCAGCTTGACTTCCATATCGCCAAACCTCGCCCGGGGTTCCCGGCTGAAAATCGCTACTGCACCGATGGCATCGCCTTCGCAGATGATAGGAGCGATCACCTGAGCTGTGATGCCCTCTACGGCATCCGTTGTAATAGGAGTGAAGCCTTTGTCGTCCTTTCCCGCCACCACGACGGTTCTCTCCTGAATCAGCAGTTCCAACTGATGGCTGATGGGTTTTTGGAGCAGCTCTTTTCTGGCCCCGCCGGCCGCAGCCACCACCTGGTCCCGATCAGTGATGCAGACCATCAGCCCTGTAGACTGGGCCATAGCCTCCGCATACTGGCCTGCAAAAGCTGTCAGCTCTACCATAGGCGAATATTTCTTTAATATAATCTCGCCTTCCCGGTCGGTAAAAATTTCCAATGGTGTTCCCTCTCGAAGCCGCAAAGTTCTGCGGATCTCCTTTGGGATTACCACTCTCCCCAAATCATCAATTCTTCTCACTATTCCGGTAGCTTTCATAAACATGTCCTCCATTTTACATTCTGACATTTATCCTTTATGTTGTCGGTAAATGTAGTATCTGTAAAATGGGGGAATTTATACTTCCGTTTATATTCCTTCTGAACTTGACTCCGGCATTGTATATTTTTTCAGAAAAGAGCTCCAAAACCCTTCTCTTCCTATGCAAAAAAGAGAAACCGCAAAAATCGTTAATATTTTATCGTTAATTTATTGACAATCGCTCTTGAGGGTGCTATTATGGCCTTGTTAAAAAAATAACGAGTCGAGAACAGAAAAGATTCTTGACCACGTATCTCTTTGCAACCTATAATAACTTTATAATAAATAATAGGAGGATTCAAAGATGGCAAAGACGAAGGCACCAGAAATCATTGACAACGTTGACGCACTGGCCGCGAAGATGAAAGAAATGCGCGAAGCTCAGAAAATTTTTGCTACCTACACTCAGGAACAGGTAGACAAAATCTTCTTTGCAGCGGCAGTTGCAGCCAATCAGGCCCGGATTCCGCTGGCAAAGATGGCCGTTGAGGAAACCGGCATGGGCATCGTAGAAGATAAGGTTATCAAAAACCACTATGCTGCTGAGTACATCTACAACGCTTACAAGAACACTAAGACCTGCGGCGTAATCGAAGAAGATCCTGCGTTCGGCATCAAGAAAATTGCTGAGCCTCTCGGTCTGATCGCCGCAGTAATCCCTACCACCAATCCGACTTCAACCGCTATCTTCAAAACATTGATTGCGTTAAAGACCAGAAACGCCATCATCATCAGCCCTCATCCCAGAGCAAAGAAATGTACCATCGCTGCGGCGAAGGTCGTTCTGGACGCTGCTGTCAAGGCAGGCGCTCCCGAGGGCATCATCGGCTGGATCGATGTTCCCAGCCTGGAGCTGACCAATGACGTTATGAAGGAAGCTGACACAATCCTTGCTACCGGAGGCCCCGGCATGGTACATGCCGCTTACTCTTCCGGAAAGCCGGCCCTGGGCGTAGGTGCAGGCAACACCCCGGTTATCATCGATGAGACCGCCGACATCAAGCTGGCTGTCAACTCCATTATCCATTCCAAGACCTTTGACAATGGTATGATCTGTGCTTCTGAGCAGTCCGTAACTGTTCTGGCGCCTGTCTATGACGCAGTTAAGAAAGAATTTGAATACCGCGGATGCTATTTCTTAAAACCAAATGAGCTTGACAAAGTCAGAAAAACCATCCTGATCAACGGTTCTCTGAATGCAAAGATCGTTGGCCAGTCTGCTTATAAGATCGCTTCCCTGGCAGGCGTTACCGTTCCGGAGAGCACAAAGATCCTGATCGGTGAAGTAGAGTCCGTTGATATTTCCGAGGAATTCGCACATGAGAAGCTGTCTCCGGTTCTGGCTATGTATAAGGCTGAAACCTTCGACGAGGCTCTTGCAAAAGCTGAACGTCTGGTTGCAGATGGCGGCTACGGCCACACCTCCTCTCTGTACATCCATCCGGCTCAGACCGAGAAGATCATGAAACATGCAGAAGCTATGAAGACCTGCCGTATTGTGATCAATACACCTTCTTCTCACGGCGGCATCGGCGACCTGTACAACTTCAAGATGACTCCGTCCCTGACCTTAGGATGCGGCTCCTGGGGCGGCAACTCTGTTTCCGAGAACGTTGGCGTAAAGCATCTGTTAAATATTAAGACGGTTGCCGAAAGGAGAGAGAACATGCTTTGGTTCCGTGCACCTCAGAAAGTTTACTTCAAGAAGGGCTGTATGCCAGTTGCTCTGGATGAGCTGGGCACAGTTATGCATAAAAAGAAATGCTTCATTGTTACCGATAGTTTCTTATATAAGAATGGCTATGTAAAACCCATTGAAGAGAAATTAGATCAGATGGGAATCCAGCATACCTGCTTCTATGAAGTAGCTCCAGATCCCAACCTGTCATCCGCTACTGCTGGTGCAGCCGCTATGCGCGCTTTTGAACCGGATTGCATCATCGCTCTTGGCGGTGGTTCTGCTATGGACGCTGGTAAGATCATGTGGGTAATGTACGAGCATCCGGAAGTAGACTTCTTAGATATGGCAATGCGCTTTATGGATATCCGCAAGAGAGTTTACACCTTCCCGAAGATGGGTGAGAAGGCATACTTTGTAGCCATCCCCACCTCCTCCGGTACCGGTTCCGAGGTAACGCCTTTCGCCGTTATCACTGATGACCGTACAGGCACCAAGTACCCGCTGGCTGATTACGAGCTGCTGCCCAACATGGCAATTATCGATGCAGACAATATGATGACTCAGCCTAAGGGTCTGACCAGCGCTTCTGGTATTGACGCTCTGACTCACGCTCTGGAGGCCTACGCTTCCATCATGGCTACCGATTACACTGACGGTCTGGCATTAAAGGCTATGAAGAATATCTTCACCTACCTGCCCAGCGCTTATGAGAACGGCGCTAACGACCCGATTGCCCGCGAGAAGATGGCTGACGCATCCTGCATGGCTGGTATGGCATTTGCCAACGCATTCCTGGGTGTATGCCACTCCATGGCTCACAAGCTGGGCGCTTACCATCACCTGCCCCACGGTGTTGCAAACGCTCTTCTGATTACCGAAGTTATGCGCTTCAACGCAGTGGAAGTTCCGCCTAAGATGGGTACCTTCCCGCAGTATCAGTATCCCCATACCCTGTCCCGCTATGTAGAGTGCGCTAATTTCTGCGGCGTATTCGGCGAGAACGATGAAGATACGTTAAACAAGTTCATTGATAAGATCGAAGAATTAAAGGCAAGAGTCGGCATCAAGAAGACTATCCGCGATTACGGCATCAAAGAGGAAGACTTCCTGGCTACTCTGGACGAGATGGTAGAGAACGCATTCGATGACCAGTGTACTGGTGCTAACCCGAGATATCCGCTGATGAGCGAGATTAAGGATATGTACTTACGCGCTTACTACGGCGAAGAAAAAGCAGCAAACTAATCATGTATCTTAAAGGAGGGTATAGTTAATGAAACTGAACGAAAAAGATATTATCTTTACACGGCCCTACAAGACCATCTACGCCACCAAGGACAAGATCATTAAGGTCTTCGACAAGAAGCGTTATTCCAAGGCTGACGTATTAAACGAGGCTCTCAACGAGGCTCAGGTAGAAGAGACCGGCCTGTACATCCCGGAAATCCTTGAGGTTTCCGAGACGCCAGGCGGCTGGACTCTGGTTCGGGAAAAGATCGAGGGCGTTACCTTAGAGTCCCTGATGAAGGAAAATCCCGACAAGCTGGAAGAGTACATGGAGCAGTTCGTGGATCTGCAGTTAACCATCCACGCTAAGAAGTGCCCGACTCTTAAAAAATTAAAAGCAAAGCTTCAGAATCAGATCAACAGTTTAAAGGACATTGACGCAACCTGCCGCTATGAGCTGAGCACCCGCCTGGACGGAATGCCCAAGCACACCAAGCTGTGCCACGGGGATTTCAATCCCAGCAATGTCATCGTAGACAAGCACGGCAAGATGGCTGTCATTGACTGGGCCCACGCTGCTCAGGGCAATGCCAGCGCCGACGCTGCTATGACTTATCTGCTCTTTGCTCTGGAGGACCAGAAGCTGGCTGATATGTACATTGACCTGTTCTGCAAGAAGAGCGATACCGCCCGCCAGTACGTAAACCGCTGGCTGCCTATCGTAGCCGCTGCCCAGCTCACCAAGAAGAAATCCAAAGAAAAAGAATTCCTGATGAGATGGATCGACGTCGTAGAATATCAATAAGCCTTCGTTTTGCCTGAATCTGAATCTTCAGACAGGTTTAGCTCCGGCAGGAAACAATGAGTTTTGGCTCTTGGTTCCTGCCGGAGCTTTTAAATGAAGTTTAAAACCTGTGGCCTATTTTTCGGTGCATTGGTTCCGGGATAGTGTTTGCAATTTTCTCCAGAATTTCCCGGCTCTGTATTCTCTGATGCCGCGCCGCTCCGCTGACAAAAACTCTGTGTTTCAGCACATCCACAAAAAGGCGGCGCACATCCTGGGGCGCTACAAAGTCTTCCCCGTTCAGCCATGCCGTAGCTTTAGCCATCTTTGCCAGGTCAATACTGGCCCGCGGGCTGCCTCCTACCGCTAAAAGCTCATGGTTCCTTGTAGCTGAAACCAATCTGACCAGATATCGCCCTACTTCTTCATGAAGATAGACTTCCGCTACCGCCTTCTGCATAGCAAGAAATGTTTTTCCATTCATCACAGGCGCGATCTTTCTATTTTTTCCGCCTTTTCCCTCGATCAACCGCACTTCATCCTCAAAATCCGGATATCCCAGAGAAAGGCTGACCATAAAACGATCTACCTGGGCTTCCGGAAGAGGCTGTGTTCCCGCCGTATCCAGAGGATTCTGGATAGCAATTACGTGGAACGGCCGCGGAACCTTCCTCGTCTTTCCATCTACCGTTACCTGATGTTCTTCCATTACCTCCAGCAAGGCAGACTGGGTTTTCGGTGATGTCCGGTTAATCTCATCCGCCAGGAGAATATTACAGAACACCGCTCCCGGCTGATAGACGAACGATTCCTGTTCTTTGCGGTAAACAGAAAAGCCTGTAAGGTCAGAGGGCATAATATCCGGGGTAAACTGTACTCTCCTCCACTCCAGCCCGATCGCTCTGGAAAAAGCCATCGCTAAAGTCGTTTTTCCTACTCCCGGCACATCCTCCAAAAGAATATGGCCGCCAGCCAGCAGCGCTGCCAAAATTTGGGCTGTAAATTCTTCTTTTCCCAAAATAACACTGTTTACTGCTGTCAAAAGTTCCTCTGCCTTTTTTCTGTATAAGTCCATCAATCCCTCTCCTCTTTCTCAAAACCAGAACTGTATGTACAGTCTGGCAAAAAGTGGTGCGCTTTTACAATTCTCCTGTTTGAACTGCAGATATATCTCCTCTGTGCGAAGCTCTTCCTCCTGTGAAAGGCCATTTCTACCAAAACACTCTTTTAAAGATGCCCTCTCCAGCTCCCTGATCCTCTCCTGCTGTTTTTCCTGTTCTGCGCGCTCATGGATGCCCATTTTCATCGCCTGCCGGTAACGGCCTGATGCTGTCCTAAAAAGCTTTTGGCGTGCCAATCTCACAGCACACAGCACGATTGCCAGTCCGGCCAGCACTAGAATGGCGGTTGCCACTCTCTGTAGATTTCCGGAAAGCCCGCCCCCCGTTTCTCCGGTCTCCAGTTCTGTGTGAGGCTGTTCTTCCACCGACTCCGCTTCTTCCTCTGTCATCTGCTCCCTTGGGGACTC
>CAJFOF010000092.1 GCA_904395885.1 uncultured Lachnospiraceae bacterium | reverse complement strand
CAGAACATGTGCGGGACCCGAAAGTGTGGAAAGAGGACGGCAGATACTATATGGTGCTGGGGGCGCGGGCCAGAGCCTGGGATGAGAACGGCAGCCGCCGGGACAAGGGCGGCATTCTCATTTACGGGTCGGAGGATAAGAGAAAATGGAAACTGTATCAGAAAATCGTGCCGGAGAGGGCGTTTGGCTATATGTGGGAATGTCCGGATATCTTTTACCTGGGAGAGAAAAAGGTATTGTCCTTCTGCCCTCAGGGCCTGGATGCGGAGCAGGAACGGTTTCAAAATCTCTACCAGTCTGGTTATTCCCTGCTGGATGAGAGCGAAAATCCAGAGGATACGTTTCAGGAATGGGATATGGGGTTTGACTTTTACGCGCCTCAGACATTTCAGGCCGATGACGGCAGAAGGATTCTGATCGGATGGGCCGGGGTGCCGGACACAGAAAAAACCCACCGCAACCTGTCGGTCGAAAACGGCTGGCAGCACTGCCTGACCCTTCCCGGAGAGCTTACCTGGCGGGATGGAAAAATTCTCCGGACGCCGATCCGGGAGCTGGAGGATCTGGAATGGCGGCCTGCAGAGCTGAAGGACGGGCGCTGCCGCTGGGGCAGGCGAACGGTGAAGCTGCTGCTGACAGAGATCAGCGGAGAGAGGCGAAAGATCCGCATTGGAAAAGAGGAAAACTGCCTGACGATCTCCTGCGAGGGGAATCGGGTCGAGCTGTCATTTCTCGATGAAAATGGGAACGCGGCCCGGTGCGGAGGCGGAAGGAGAACCCGTGTTGGCCGGACATCGGGGCCGGTAGATCAGATGCTGATCCTGATCGACAGTTCCATCGTGGAAATTTATGCAAACCAGGGTGAGACCGTATTTACGACCCGCATCTACCTGGATGAGCAGGACAGGGAGCTGGAGGTCTGCGGCGGGAAATTAAATTTAGAATATTGTTAGTGTCAATGCACAGCGGCTCTGTCGGATCGGGAAAGACGTCCCGGTCCGGCAGAGCCGCTGTTTTTCGGCCTTTTTCCGCAAAATGTTAAACTTCACATGATTGTCACGGAACTTATGAGATGATATGGTATAAACAATAGTGTCAGTGTACAGTTTTGTGGAGATAAGGGGAATTTACGGGGTGAAAAAGGGAAAAAAACGTGTGGAAGAGGCTTTGATGGATCTGGCGGAGGAGTGTCTGGCTCTGGGAAAGAAGGAACGACCGGAAAAGCAGTGGATGAAAAAGATGTATGACCGGTTCCGGGTACAAAATGGACAGATAGGAAAAGCGGCGGCGGATGAGCTGCTTTTCAGAAGGATGTACGCGGCTGAGCCTGGAAAAACGTCCGACACGCTGAAGATTCGCTATTGGAGAACTGGCAGGCATATGCCTGTCAGCAGAGAACAGTGCGAGCTGTTTGGCAAGGCGCTGAATTTGTCAGAAGAAGAGCAGAGGTTTCTGATCCAGGGATATTATGACCGGTGCGACCAGGTGTTTGAGGCCGGTGCAGCGGGGATGGTCTATGGGAAGCGGCTGGAGCTTTTGGAAAGGCTTAGCAGAGAGTATTTGGATAAGGTGCACCCGATGGTGAAACGGCAGCTATATCATGCCGGGGTGAAGCTGGACCAAAGCCTGCGCCACCTGTATTATACGGACGCCAGAGGATATATCTGTTCTCGGGAGCCGCAAAGTGCTGCGGAGATAGGACGGCATATTTCCAGCATCAATTATATGTCAGAGTTTGGGCGGCAGATGAAGCTTTTGGGAGAGATTCCCAGAAAAACTATGATTCGCCACCTGATGATTTTTGCTATCCCCTTTGTAAACGAAGAGCGGATCAGCCGGTATCTGGAGATACTGGGGTATCTGAGCCTTGATGAAAACCACACTCAGGTGGATGGTAGCTGCCTGGACAGGTTGCTGTTGGGGTACCTGAGACTTTATGAACAGTTCTGCGCTGGGAGTGAGCCGGAGGATTGCTGCCAGTGGCTTCGGGAATCCAGCCAGATTTTGGACGGATATCTGGAAAAAAGGCAGAATACCAGCCTGCGGCTTTTTTATTTTAAGGCGTTAAAAAGCTGGGAGTGATGAATGGTTATGATCTCTCGGAATCCTGAGTGATCACAGCCAGCAGACGCAGACGTTGAACCTTGAAAAGTAAATATTATCTAAAAAGTGAAAAAT
>CAJFOF010000091.1 GCA_904395885.1 uncultured Lachnospiraceae bacterium | reverse complement strand
CGAGGCTCAGGCTGGTGACAACATCGGCGCTCTGCTTCGTGGCGTTCAGAGAAACGAGATCGAGCGTGGACAGTGTCTGGTTAAGCCAGGTTCTGTAAAGTGCCATCACAAGTTTACCGCTCAGGTATACGTTCTGACCAAGGACGAGGGTGGCCGTCATACTCCTTTCTTCAACAACTATCGTCCTCAGTTCTACTTCAGAACTACTGACGTTACCGGCGTTTGCGAGCTGCCGGAAGGCACCGAGATGTGCATGCCTGGTGACAACGTAGAGATGACCGTTGAGCTGATCCATCCGGTAGCTATGGAGCAGGGTCTTCGTTTCGCTATCCGTGAAGGCGGCAGAACCGTTGGTTCCGGTAGAGTTGTTTCCATTATTGAATAATTAACCTGCAGTTTTAGGAAACCGCATGGAAGTAGAAGGTCTGTCACCTAGTGTGGCAGACCTTTTTTCGATTACGGTGATGTCGCTGCAAGCGACAGATTCGTTTCATAGGGAACTTTGTTGATGCGAAGATGGTTTGGAGGATATATGAAAGTAGTAATCGCCATTGATTCATTTAAAGGAAGCCTTTCATCGCTTCAGGCTGGAAAAGCGGCCGCGTCGGGTATCCGGCGGGCTTTTCCGGATGCAAACATACAGGTGTGTCCTCTGGCTGACGGCGGTGAGGGGACGGTGGATGCGCTGACAGAGGGTTTGGGAGGCCGACTCAGGCAGATAAGAGTGACAGGGCCTTTGGGAGATCCGGTAGAATGTCAGTACGGTATCATACAGGAGAGTCAAACCGCCATTTTGGAAATGTCCAAGGCGGCCGGTCTTCCTCTGGTTCCCTATGAGAAACGGGATCCTCTCATCACTACGACTTATGGCGTTGGCGAAATGATTGCAGATGCCATTGGCCAGGGCTGCAGACGTTTTCTTGTAGGAATTGGCGGGAGTGCCACCAACGACGGAGGGCTGGGTATGCTTCAGGCTCTCGGCTTCAAAATGCTGGACGCAGAAGGAAATGATGTGCCGCCCGGCGCTCAGGGCCTTGAGAAACTTACAGTTATTGATGTAAGCGGGAAAATGCCCCAACTGGAGGAATGCACTTTTCGCATTGCCTGTGATGTCCAGAATCCTCTTTGCGGTTCAGCGGGCAGCAGTGTGGTCTTCGGCCCCCAGAAAGGGGCTGACGCTGCGACAGTGGCCCAAATGGACCGCTGGATGGAGCGATACAGTCGGCTGGTTATGAGTGTCTCGGATCAGGCCGATCCGTCTTATCCCGGATGCGGAGCTGCCGGAGGCCTGGGATTTGCTTTTCTCTCCTTTACAAATGCGTCACTGGAATCAGGGGTTAAGATTGTTCTGGAGGAGACAAATCTGGAACAGCATTTGAAAGAAGCCGATATAGTAGTGACAGGCGAGGGACGGCTGGATGGCCAGACGATTATGGGAAAGGGGCCTATAGGAACGGCTCAGATGGCAAAAAAGTACGGTCTTCCTGTTATTGCTTTTGCCGGCTGCTTAGGCGAAGAGGCATCGATCTGCAACGACTATGGGATAGACGCGTTTTTCCCGATTCTGAGAACCAGCTCTTCGGAAGAAAATGCGATGGAAGAGCTGGTCGCTTTTCGGAATCTGGAGAATACGGCAGAACAGGCTTTTCGGCTGATCCGTGCAGTGAGGGGACTTTAGAGGGCAGAATCCTGACCATTGCTACAGATATTTTGCGGTACAGCTTTCAGCGCTGCGCTTAACTTCTTCCGGCGAACCAGCGGCGACGATTCTGCCGCCTTCATTTCCACCGCCGGGACCCATATCAATGATATAATCGGCACTTCGGATCACATCCAGGTCGTGCTCAATCACAATAACGGTTGCACCGTTGTCTATGAGCGTTCGGAAGACGCGGAGGAGGGTCTGAACATCCAGAGGATGGAGACCGATCGTTGGTTCATCAAATACAAAAACGGAATCAGACTGGCTTTTTCCCATTTCACTGGCCAGCTTCAGCCGCTGGGCTTCTCCCCCGGACAGACTGGGCGTTTCTTCCCCCAGCGTCAGGTACCCCAATCCTAAATCATCCAGAACCTGAAGCCGCTGGCGTACCAGTTTCATTTCGCTGCAGGCATTCAGGGCCGTGTGGATGTCCATGGCCATCAACTGGGGAAGGGAATAGGCGGAGCCGTCTTTCCTGAGATATTGTATTTCTTCAGCTTGTCTGCCGTAACGGCTTCCACGGCAGTTGGGACAGGGGATATCAACGTCGGGGAGAAACTGAACATCAAGACTGATACTCCCGGTTCCATCGCATGTCGAACAGCGAAGTCTTCCTGTATTATAGGAGAAATCGCCGGCCTTCCAGCCGAGATTTCTGGCGTCTTCCGTTTTCGCATAAATTTTGCGGAGTTCGTCATGGACATTGGCGTAGGTTGCAACAGTAGAACGGATATTGATACCGATAGGAGTAGCGTCAATCAGTTTGACCCGCTTAATGCCGGAAGCCTCTACCGCCTTTACGTGTTCCGGAAGCTTTTTGCCTTCGATGGCAGCCAGGAGCCCCGGGACCAGGCTCTCCAGAATCAGAGTTGTCTTACCCGAGCCGGATACACCGGTTATAGCGGTAAGTCTTCCCTTTGGAATATCGGTTTCCAGAGGCTTTACGGTGTGGATAGCGCCGGTGGACAGGTGGATTCTCCCATCATGAAAAAGAGAATCTCCAGTATGAGACTGCCTGCCCGAGAGAGGATTTCTCTCTGAAAGAAAGGGACCGATCAGAGAACTCTTGTCCTTTACAATATCAGAAACCGTACCCTGAGCGATGATACGGCCGCCGTCGGATCCGGCCCCAGGGCCCATCTCAATGAGCCAATCCGATTTGGAGAGAACCAGTGTATCATGATCTACGAGAATGACGGAATTGCCGTCTCCAATCAGATCATCCATGACTCCGATAAGTCCTGTAATATTGGAAGGATGAAGTCCGATAGACGGCTCATCCAACACGTACAGGACGCCGGTAGTGCGGTTTCGGACTGCCCGGGCAAGCTGCATTCGCTGCCGCTCTCCGGTAGAAAGCGTGGATGAGGCCCGGTCGAGAGCCAGATAGCCAAGGCCCAGGTCGATCAGCCGTTTGGCAACAGTCTGGAAAGACTCACATATGCTGTTGGCCATAGGGCGCATTTCTTCCGGAAGGGATGGGGGGACTCCTTCCACCCAATTAACAAGGTCGGAGAGGGTCATTCTGCAGGCCTTGTCCAGGGAAATACCGCGAAGCCTGGGGGCGCGGGCCGCCTCTGACAGGCGGGTTCCCCCACATTCCGGGCAAATCTCTTCTTTTAAAAATTTTTCCACACGTTTCATACCCTTTTCATCTTTGACTTTGGCCAGGGCGTTTTCAACAGTGTAAGTGGCATTGTAATAGGTAAAATCCAGCTCCCCTGCCTGGTTGGAGTTTTTGGCTTTATACAGAATATGCTTTTTTTCAGCGGGACCGTTAAAGACAATATCCCGCTCTTTTTCTGTCAGATCACGGAAAGGCACGTCCGTACGAACTCCCATCTCCCGGCATACGTCCGTCATCAGTGACCACATCAGAGAATTCCATGGAGCCACAGCCCCCTGGTCGATGGAGAGAGATTCATCCGGCACCAGCGTTGACGAATCCACGGTCCGGATGGTTCCCGTTCCGCTGCAGGTCCGGCAGGCACCCTGGCTGTTAAAGGCAAGCTCCTCTGCAGACGGAGCAAAAAATGCCGCGCCGCATTGGGGGCAAACCAGCTTTCGTTCCGCCGCGACCGCAAGGGTGGGAGGACAGTAGTGGCCGTTAGGACAGCGGTGGCTGGCAAGTCTGGAGAACATTAGCCTGAGGCTGTTCAGAAGCTCGGTCCCTGTGCCGAAGGTACTGCGGATTCCGGGGACGCCGGGGCGCTGGCGCAGGGCAAGCGCTGCGGGAACATACAGGACTTCGTCTACCTGAGCCTTGGCAGCCTGGGTCATTCTCCTTCGGGTATACGTAGAGAGGGCATCCAAATAGCGTCTGGAACCTTCGGCGTAGAGGACACCAAGAGCTAGAGATGATTTGCCGGAACCGGAGACACCGGCGATCCCGACGATTTTATTCAGAGGGATATCGACATCAAGGTTTTTGAGATTGTGGACTTTGGCTCCGCGAACTTTCATTTTGTCAATCATGAGAATCACCTTTCAGCTTGAATAATATCAAAAAGCTAGAATGCCCATGCGTTACAATTCGCATGGGCATCGAACCTGTCTGTAATTGTATACTGACGCCAACCTGCCTGAAAGGCAAAGACTCTTTTACCAGACCATGGCTCCGGAAGAATCTACATAATGGCCGTCAGGCGTAAAGGCATTGGCGTACATAGCGCCGTTGCTGTCCAGATAGTACATTTTGCCGTTGATCTGGAACCAGCCATTTGACTGCATAGCTCCGGATTCATCCATATAGTACCACCGATCGTTAATATAATTCCACCCAGTTACCATAGCGCCGTCCAGATTCAGATAATACCACTTATTGTTGATATTGCGCCATCCCACCTGCATGAGGCCATTGCTGTCCATATAGTACCATTTGCCATTGACCAGCTCCCAACCGGTCTGCATGGCTCCGCTGTTTACATCCAGATAATACCAGCCGTTATCTAATCGTAGCCAGCCGGTCATCATGTATCCGCTGGAATCAAAGAAGTAATACTGGCCATTGATCTGCTGCCACCCGTTATAAGCGTAGGTACCATTTCCAAACTGGTAGCGCCACCCCCGGCTGGTCGAAACCCATCTGTTGCCGTTAGCGGGAGTGATGCCGGGATAGTTGGGATTGTAATAACCGATAGTACCGGGTCCTCCGCTGTAGGTGTGGTTATAGTGATCGTCATAGTAGTCGTCGAATTCGCTCTCATAATCCCGATTGTACCGGGCTTCATCCGCGTCAATGTAGATGTCATCAGAATAGCTGGACCATGTACTTAAAGCCTCATTGTCGGCCAGGGCGCGAACGCGGAACCGATAATAGCCCTTGGTGGTCATACGGCTTCCGAAATCGTAGTAATCAGAATCTGTCCGGGCAGTGGTAATCAGGCTGCTGCCCCTGTAAAGCCGGACTTCATAGCGGTCTGCCCCCGGAACGTGGGTCCAGTTGGCAGTATAATCGTCCCAATACAGATCCTGAGTGTCAGACAGATTTCCGCTGACTCTTCTCAGGGTGATAAAAACAGCAAAGTAGGTTCGGTCCGAACTGTCCCGTTTGCCGCTCTTATATTTGGCATCGTAGCCGTTGGATGTGATCGTGTAATCGCTTTTTGAGAAAGATGACGGAAATTCATACCCGTCTGCTGCGATCAGATCCACCTCAATCTGAGGGGTGGTCCCTCCTACCCAGGTATCGCCGCCGTTGATGAACTGGGCGTTATCAATATAGTATTCTGTTGAATTCGTGCTGGCGGAGACAGAGGAGATAGGTTTTCCGGCAGAAAGATCTCCCGCGTCATCGATGGAAATCTGAATGGTTTCTATTCGCTGATTGGCGGCCAGGGCCGTCATAGCGCCTGTCAGAGTAAACAGGACAGCGGCCGCTGCCGCTGCCAGCCAATATTTTTTCTTCATAGCAAAGCCCCCTTACAGATGAACGAATGGGCCTGTCAGAACAGGCATCGTAAAATTGTAATCATTTTTGGTAATTTTATTATATCAAGCCAATGTCTGACAGTCAAAGGGGATATCCATACAATTTTCTGACAAATTTATTACAAATCTATTCCTGAGGTTTTTGCCAGTCAAAAGCGGCGCCGACATCGACTATTCCGCCGGAAACCGTTTTGCCAGACAGGGAATCCAGCGGGTGTACAGTGTCCAGAAGGGCCTGACGGATATCTTTCAACTCCAGATCTGTGCGGTAAGAATAAAGAAGAGCCGCTGCTCCGGTCACCATAGGGGCAGCCATGGAAGTACCGCTGTAAAAGGCGTAACTTTCTCCGGGAACTGTGCTGAGAATATAAGAACCCGGAGCAGCCAGATCTACGCTGGAGGCCCCATAATTGGAGCTTTGGGCCAGAGCGCCGTCGTAGTTGAGACTGGCTACGGAGATAATATTATCGTAGGGAAGAGAAGCCGGGTAGACCGGTGTGGCATCGGTGTCCATTCCGCTGCCGCCGTCGTCGCCGTTTCCGGCGGCTATGACGAACAGCATATTGGAATCGCGGATAGCCTGATCCAAATTTTCATAATAGCGGGTCGTGCCGAGGCTCAGGTTGCAGATGGAAGCGCCGTTTGCCTCCGCATACCGGATAGCTTTGACGATGGATTCTGGAGAACCGATTCCCATTGGGCCGCCGAGAGCTTTCAGCACCATGACTTTTACCTGGCTGCCTCCGGCTATACCGCTGACTCCGCCGCCTTCCCTTCCGGCAGCAATGATTCCTGCAGTGTGGGTTCCATGGCTGTCTTCATTGCCGCTGCAGAGAGAAGCCTGATCCATATAAAAGTTCCAGCCGTGGATATCATCGATATACCCGTTTCCGTCGTTATCAACCCCGTCATCGGGAATTTCACCGGGATTGGTCCACAGTGCCCCTTCCAGATCCGGGTGAGCAGTATCGACGCCGGTATCGATAATGGCGACGACTACCTCCCGCTTTTCCTCCTCGCTGGAATCGTACTGTTCCCATGCCGGGATGATATTGAGATCAATGCCGGCGACTGCCTTTAAATTTTCGTAGCCTGCAGTATTGTACCCGGGCAAAGGCAGATAGACGGCGTCTGGATTATTGTGGGGAAACCCATGGGCGTAGTTGATGGAAGAGAACTTCTGCTTCAGTGAAGAGAGCAGAAAAGTCCCCTGGTTGTCAAGATACCATTGAAAGGAAGTGTACTGTCCCAGGCCGGACAGCAGGGCTCCGGGGCCGTATTCCTCTGACACAGAAGATACGCGGATGTCTCCCTCACAAGACGATTGGATACTGGAACTTTCAGCAGCAAATGTATGAAGGCTGCCAGCCGGCATACAGGCCAGGCAGAGAGCTGCAGCCAGTGCTTTGGAAAAAAAATGTTTCATATAGGACACCTCATTTTTATGAGCAGCGGCGCTCGATTCCGCTTCGCTTCATCTCGCTTACGGGCTTCGCCCTATGCCCAGAGATAACAGGTGGTCAGTGTCTGCGTAAACGCCGCACAGCCCCCTGCTATCTTTGGGAACACTGCTCATTGCATCGCAAATATTATACCATAACGGCCAGTGCAATACTATTTGTATTTCAGAGTGCTATAAAAATCACTGGATATGGCGGGGGCTGCACTGTTTTTGAAGATACGAGAGAAAAGGAAAACTTTGCCTTGTGTTTTCCCAGGATGGCCATATAATGATATTAGAGCCTGAATGAGTAAAATTAGAATAGCAGAGGGGAGAAGGAAATGCACTGCGAATTTAGTGAATTACAGTTCGCCTTTGGGCTTTTAAATGGTCGAGGAGGAAAGCGCTATGGAAAAGCTGATTGTATACGGCAGTCAATATGGAACGGCAAAGCAGTATGCAGAAAGGTTTTCTGAGATGACAGGCATACCGGTTAGGGACTATAAAGGAGTAAAAGACTTGAAACCGTATGATCTTATCCTGTACTTCGGAGGTCTGTATGCCGGGAATGTCAAAGGGCTGAAATATACGGCGAAAGCTCTGAGGGAAGGCACAAAGCTGATTGTTGTAACGGTGGGGTTGGCAGATCCGCAAGATGAAAGAAATGCAGAAAATATTCTAAACTCTGTGAGAAAGCAGGTTCCTGAAAGACTTCTGCCCGGTATGGCTGTTTTTCACCTGCGGGGAGGAATTGACTATAAAAAGCTAAGTATGAAGCATAAAGCGATGATGGCCTTTTTGATTTACCATTTAAAAAAGCTCCCGGAGGAAAAGAAGACAGAGGAGACGAAGGCGATGATAGAAACCTATAATTCTGAGGTGAATTTTGTTGACTATCATTCTTTAGACCAGATTGCGGAGGTGACTCAGATATGAAAACAATATGCGGGATCGACTGTACAGAATGTATATGGAAAGAGGAATGCAGAGGCTGCATCCAGACGGATGGCCGCCCCTTTGGAGGCGAGTGTATTGCGGCTGAGTGCTATAAATCAGGCGGGGAGGACTGCTTTCTTACATATAAACGGCAAACAATAGAAGAATTTAACGCTCTCAGAATTCCGGGTATGCCTGTGATTACGGAACTCTGTTCTTTGAGGGGGGCTTTTGTTAATCTGCCCTATACTTTGCCAAACGGACAAATCGTAACCCTGCTTGACGATAAAAAAATATACCTTGGTTATCAGGCAGAGAAAAAAGACAGTGACAGGTGCTATGGACTTGTTGCAGACCGGGAATATTTGCTTGTGTGTGAATATGGCTGCAACGGTGAGAATCCTGAAATCATTATCTTCAAAAAGAGATAGAACTTACGGCGCTTCCGTCGAATGAAAAAAGAAATTTAAATGATAAAGGACAGGGGAGGAACCTACAGATGATTATTGAGAAGAATCAGAAGGAACTGGAGGCAATGAAACAGTTTCACAAGGGAAACCGGCAGGAGGGGCTGAGGCTTCAGGAGGAATTTGCTGCTGAGTTTCGCCAAGAATACAGAGATAAAGACCACTGTCCATGTAAAAAAGCCTGCCGGTACCACGGCAACTGCAAAGAATGTGTAGCAATCCACAGGGCGCATCAGGAACATGTTCCCAACTGTATGCGGCCCATTATCAATGCAAAAATCAAGATTCTGTCGGAACTGACGGAGCACACCATAGCCAACGAGATAGAAGCGCCCCATGAGATTTTGAGAAAGGAATTTTGCAACCCGGATAATTAATAAGATTCGATCCGGAGAAGGGAGATTTTTCTATGCATATAGAACATATTGCGATGTACGTAAATAATCTGGAAACGACCAGGGACTTTTTTGTCAAATATTTTCAGGCGGTTTCCAATGATTGCTACCATAATCCCACAACCGGTTTCCGTTCTTATTTTCTCACGTTTGAAGACGGAGCGCGGCTGGAAATCATGAATAAGCCTGGTGTGGAGGATTTAGAAAAGAGCCTGGCCAGGACCGGATATATCCATATTGCATTCAGTGTGGGGAGCAGGGAAAAGGTCGATGCGCTGACTGAAAAACTGAAGGAGGACGGATTTCAGGTGGTCAGCGGTCCCAGGACCACGGGAGATGGATATTATGAGAGCTGCGTCGTGGGACTAGAAGGAAATCAGATCGAAATTACGGTATGAGAGCTTACTTTGGAGGCGGCAAGACCATGAAGATTTTAAAGATAGCTTTACTGCAGATAGCCCCCTGTGATACTCTGCAGGAAAATATGGAAAAAGGAATCAGATACTGCAGAATAGCAAAAGAGAATGGCGCTGATATTGCATTGTTTCCGGAAATGTGGAGCAATGGCTACCGCATGGCGGATCGCTCTCCGGAAGAATGGACATCTGAGGCAGTTTCTTCTGACAGCGATTTTGTTATGACATTTGGAAAACTTGCAGAGGAGCTTGAAATGGCCATCGGAATTACCCTGCTGGAAAAGCACAAAATGAGTCCCCGCAATTCTCTAATTCTTTTTGACAGATTTGGAAGTCAAAAGTTTATTTATGCAAAAGTGCATACCTGCGATTTTGGAGAAGAACGGTATCTGGTACCGGGGGACGAATTCTACGTCACTGCTCTTGATACCGCCTGCGGGGAAGTAAAGGTTGGCGCCATGATTTGTTATGACAGGGAATTCCCTGAAAGTGCAAGAATTTTAATGCTGAAAGGCGCAGAACTGATTCTTGTGCCGAATGCCTGCCCAATGGAGATCAACCGGCTCTCTCAACTGCGTGCCAGGGCTTTTGAAAATATGACGGCTGTCGCTACCTGCAATTATCCGGAGACAGTGCCGGACTGCAACGGAGGATCCAGCGTTTTCGACGGAGTGGCTTATCTTCCGGAGCTTTCAGGTTCGAGGGACACCTGTATTTTGCAGGCGGATGGAAAAGAAGGGATCTTTATTGCTGACCTGGATCTGGATCAGCTTCGCTGCTATCGGGAGAGCGAGGTACACGGAAACGCCTACCGGCATCCGAAAAAATACGGGCTTTTGGTTGACACAACGATTAACAATCCGTTTGTCAGGCAGGACTATCGAGAGTAGAGTGCTGCAAGGGAAACTTTTTGTTGTAAAAACTTTGAGAATGTGCAGAGGGAATCACATGAAGACATTGTATTTGATTGGCGGCACAATGGGCGTGGGGAAAACAGCCGTATGCCAGTCGCTGAAGAAGGCTTTGCCGCAAAGTGTATGTTTGGACGGGGACTGGTGCTGGGATGCAGATCCGTTCCAGATCACGGAAGAGACAAAAGCGATGGTGTTGGACAATATCGGTTATCTGCTCAACAATTTTCTCCATTGCTCTGCCTACGAAAATGTCATTTTTGGCTGGGTTATGCATGAGCAGGCTATAATTGATTCGATTCTGACGAAACTGGATACAGGAAACTGCCGGGTTCAGTGTATTTCTCTGACTGCCGATGAAAGCAGCCTACGCAGTCGGCTGGACAAAGATGTGGCAGAAGGAATCCGGTCTGCAGATGTCATAGAGAGAAGCGTTGCCAGAATCCCGCTGTATCAGGCGCTGAACACGATAAAAATTGATACCAGCGGGAAGTCGGTTCCGATGGTTGTCGATGAAATCAGGTCTCTGGGATAGCTGTAAGGCGGCAGACACGGTTTGCACGTTACCGGTCAATAAAAATAAACAGCTCTTGTAAAACAGCCTTATTTCTTTATATAATGAAAATAACTCGTAGTTAGTCAGTTCTTGTGAGGGAGAATGAAGGAAACAGAATTTTCCAGGAAGATTACCTGGTTTTCGTTTGTATTCAGCATTTTGGTGGTCTGGACCCATTCGTTCAATGCCGAACTGTTTTTAGGTGATACGGTGTATGGGGACAGACTGAACGGGATCGAAAGCCTGTTTGGAGATTTGGCGGCGCAGATTGCGGTGCCTGGCTTTTTCATGATTTCCGGTTATCTGTTTTATCGGAATTTTACCTGGCATAAATTAAAGAGCAAATGGGAGTCCAGAATCAGAAGCGTTCTGGTGCCTTATATTGTGTGGAATACTCTGTATTACTTGGCTTATGTGGCGGGGAGCCGCATTCCCGGAGTTACAGAATTGATGGGAAAGGGAGAGATCCCGTTTAATCTGACTGTGCTGACAGATGCCATGGTGAATCATACGTATCTCTATGTATTTTGGTATCTCTACCAATTGATTCTGCTGATTCTGCTGGCCCCGGTCCTCTATGGGCTGCTGAAACGTTCATGGACAGCAGCTATATATTTCATTGGTCTGCTGAGTCTGCTCTGGATCGGGTGGGATAAAACCCCTCTAAACGGCGATGCCCTGCTGTACTACTCTGCGGCAGCATATTTGGCCCTGAGAAAAGAAAAGCCTGTTGAGAGAGGATTTTCTGCCAGACGCCGTCTGGCAGGAGTGGGACTTATGGCGGTGGCCGCAGTGTGCTTATGGCTGGCGGGGAGAGTGGGAAACACATTTTTTGTTGTGCTTTTCCGCCTGCTGATGGTATCCGGGCTGTGGCTTTTTGTGAGAGAGGACAGACTGAAAGAGCTGCGGCCCTGGATGTGCTGCAATTTCTTCTTGTATGCGACTCACTTTGCTCTGGTGCGTTTTATCAACAAGTCAGCCGCGGCTGTATTTCATATTTTCTATCCTCTTCACACAGAGCCCCCATTATGGCCGGAGGGAATGATCCCTCTGACTCTGTATCTGGTGATGCCAGCTGTTGCTGCTGCGGCCAGCTATTGGTTCGGAAAAGGGATAAATAGGCTTTGCCCGTCTCTGTTCCGGCTTTTAAACGGGGGAAGGGCTGGTTAAGGAATGACTGGATCCCTGAAGCCGTAGACGCGCTCCCACTCTTTTGTGCCTTCCACTTTTTGGGTTTCAGAACGGTTCTGGCTGAGAAATTTTACGATCTCGTAACAATCAATCCAGATTTCATTGTTACCTTCTTTTTGAGATTCATCAAAGATCAACTGGATGCCAAAGTGCAGATGGGGTTCATCAATATTGTTGGTGTTTTCCGTGGTGCTGTAGCCGGTTCGGCCCATGTAGCCGATCACGTCGCCTGCCTGGACTGTGGACCCCTCTTTGAGAATCGACTGGTAGGGGTAGTCTTTTCGGAGATGGGCGTAATAGTAATAGCGCTTTTGGTCAAAACTGCGAATCCCGATGCGCCATCCTCCATACTGGTTCCAGCCCAGGCATTCCACGGTGCCGGACTCTACTGCGATGATCGGCGTACCTGTCTGGCCCATCATATCGTGGCCAAGATGCTGCCGGCGATATCCATAATTTCGAGATACGCCGAAATCGTCATAATCGCTGTAGGGAAAATTTTTGGCGATGGGGGAGAATGCCTTCAGTCCATATTGGGAAGCCCAGACTTTTTCCGGATCTCCCGCTGTGCCACCGTCTACCCCTGAAGGCAAAAGGGAACCAGGAGCGCGGGAGGATGGAATTTCTGCTTCAAAATTTCCTACCATGCCGGTCAGGACCGCGCTGTAGGCTTCCAGATAGTATGGATAATAGCTTAGATTCTGGGTAAGCTCTGCCATGGTTGCCTCGCCAGACTGAAGTTTTTCGGCGATAGCATCCAGATCAGACTGCCGGTAATTTGAAAAATCACCGCCATACCGCGCACCCAAACAGGCAAGCAGCTCAATCCAGTTGAGATGGATATCGGACTGACAGGTAGCCACATCATATCGGAAAGCATGATTCATGGCTTCGCTGGTGACATCGAAGTCTACCCATTTGATGTATGAATCCTCCGACGCAGCCGAAGTGATGCCGGAAATAGACGGCGGCCATACAGGGCCTTTATATACGGAATGGAGAAAGAGAGAGACGCTGAGGATACAGAGGGCAATTACCTCAGCAGTAATCACGGCAGAAGAGGAAAACAGTTTTTTTAAAATACGGTCTGCTGGCAGCTTCATGGCTTGTACTCCTTTCTGAAAAGAGCTGTGGAAAAAGGTGTTTGACCTGAACACTGCAGTACAGAGATCCAGGTCGTATTATAAACATATGAAAGAATATGAGAAATTAGTAACAGACAAAAGGAGAACTATAAAATGAATAATTTTGATTGGTGTGCACCCACCCGGGTGATTTTTGGGAAAGAAACACATTTGCAGATAGGAAGAATCCTAAAGGAATATGGTTTTTCAAAGATTCTGGTTCACTATGGCGGGGAGAGTGCTAAGAAGAGCGGTCTGTTAGACGCTGTGCTCCAGGCGCTGGAGGAAGAAAAGATCGCATACGTGACTCTGGGAGGAGTTCAGGCGAATCCTGTTTTGTCTTTGGCAAAAGAAGGAATTCGTCTGTGCATAAGAGAAGGAGTACAGGGAATTCTGGCGGTAGGCGGAGGAAGCGTGATTGATTCTGCCAAGTGCATTGCAGACGGGGCGGCCAATCCGGATGAAGATGTGTGGCGTTATTTTCTGAAAGAAGCTGTACCGCAGAAGGCCCTTCCGGTGGGTGTGATTTTGACGCTGTCGGCGTCAGGGAGTGAGATGAGCCAGTCCTGCGTTATGACCAATGAGGAAGGATGGCTGAAGAGAGGTTTCAATAGCCCGACGCACCGGCCGCTGTTTGCCATCTGTAACCCGGAACTGACTTATACAGTGGGGAAATTTCAGACTGGCTGCGGGACCGTGGACATTCTGATGCATACTTTGGAGCGGTACCTTGGAAAGACAAAGGACACGCCGCTGACAGACAGGATGGCAGAGGGCTTGATGATTTCGGTCATCGAGGCCGGAAGGCGAGTGCTGGCAGACCCTCAGGACTATGAGGCGAGGGCGACGCTGATGTGGGCCGGAAGTCTTTCTCACAATGATCTGACCGGACTGGGGCGGGATTATGTGATGCAGGTCCATCAGTTGGAGCATGAGCTGTCCGGAAGATATCCCCAGATCGCTCACGGTGCAGGGCTGGCTGCTTTGTTCCCCACATGGGCGAGGTATGTCTGCAAAGAAGATACTATGCGTTTTGCACAGCTTGCCGTGAGAGTCTGGGGCGAGAGCATGGATTTTGAACACCCTGAAAGAACGGCTCTTTTGGGGATCGAGAGGTTTGAGGAATATTTCAGAAGCCTGGAAATGCCTGTAAGACTCAGCCAGCTTGATATCCGGCTGACAGAAGAAGATATTCAGATTATGGCAGAGAAATGCACCTTTTTTGGAAAGCGAACCCTGACAGGGATACGGAATCTGGGTCAGCCGGAGATGGAAGAAATCTACCGGCTGGCCATGGAAGCGTAAGCGATTTAAAGATCCAGGATAGTCTGATCCTCAGGAACAAAGAGGTTGCCGCTGTAATACTGCCGGCCTTCCGCCAGGTAAAGCTCCTTACGGTGGGGCTGGCTGTCTTCCTCTGTATGCCAGAGGATCAGATTGGGAATGTTCAGGGACTGAGCCAGTTCACAGGCATCTTTTACAGTGCTGTGGTGCTTTTCATAGGGCTTATATTTTTCGCGGTCGCTATAGAGACAGAATGCCTCGTGGAGAAGATAGCGGCTGCCCTCCACGTATTGGCGGCAGAGGGGATTATAGGGCTCGTCGCCGGCGCAGGTCAGGCGGCTTTTATCAGACAGCTCCATAGTAAAGCCAAACTGCCTGGCTTTGGTTGAATGAATATCAAAAAATGTTACATTATGGCCAAGAATCGAAAGGGTCTGTCCGTCGGAAACGGGGTGCAGACAGATTCGGGATTCAAACAGGTTTACGATATTGCCCTGGAGGGTAAGGCTGCAGAGCGTGCGAATCGTTTCCGTCAGACGGTCGTGACAGTAGATTGTCAAATCGCCCTGATATTTGCCGGAAAGGATCCGGCTTCCGATCATCCGCACCATCCAGACGACACCTAAGATGTGGTCTGTGTGTTCATGGGTGACAAAGAGATGGTGGATTGAGTCCAGGGAGACTTCCATGTCCTGGAGGATTCCCAGAATCCGGTTTCCGCCTCCGGCGTCAGTCATAAAGTATTCTTCGCCGTCGCGGATGGCGAAGCAGGTGTTGTAACAGCGGGTGACGGCGGCGTGGCCGGTCCCAAATACGTATAATTTTTCCATAGTATGCCTTCTTCCCGGTTTTAGATGTTTATGTACTGACACTATTTTACTATAAAATTGCGTTGATTGGCAAGAAAATGCTCCAGAGGAACCAAAGGGGAACGCATACTTTTAATCGAATAGGACTTCAAAATTTTATCCTTTTGTGGTACGATAAGTCAAAAGCAACTGCAGCGGATTGGGATGCACCGCACATGGGCATAAAATGACGGCTCTTATGTGCGTCTGCGGCAAAGAGAGGAAATGCAATACATGAGAGACCTGGCATATTTGCGGTTAATGTCTAAAGAATATCCGTCTATCAGGGCAGCGTCAGGGGAGATGATCAACCTGATGGCGATTCAGGGCCTGCCCAAGGGGACGGAATATTTTTTCAGTGATCTTCATGGGGAGCACGAGGCATTTATCCATCTGCTTCGGAGTTCTTCGGGTATTATCCGGGAGAAGATCAAAGAAACCTTTAATTATCTGATACCGGAGGAAGAACAGATTCAACTGGCGAATCTGATCTATTATCCGGAACGGATCCTCCAGAAAATGACGGCGGAAGGGCGCAATACAGACGATTGGCAGAGGATTACCATCTATCGGCTGGTTCGGATCTGCAAGGAAGTGTCTTCCAAATATACCAGGTCAAAGGTGCGAAAAAAGATGCCGCCCTCCTTTGCCTACATCATTGACGAGCTGCTTCACGTTGACTACAATGATGAAAATAAAAAAGTTTACTACAGCGAGATTATCCACTCGATCATTGATATCCGCATCGCCAATGAATTTATTCGCGCTCTGTGTGAGCTGATTCAGAATTTGACGATCGACAGCCTGCACATTATCGGGGATATTTTTGACAGAGGTCCCCGGGCAGATCTGATTATGAATGCCCTGATGAAATTTCATGATGTGGATATCCAGTGGGGGAACCACGATATTGACTGGATGGGCGCAGCCACCGGCAGTCTGGCCTGCATCTGCAATGTTTTGAGGATTGCGATCAGCTACAATAACTTTGATGCCCTTGAAGAGGGATACGGAATCAATCTGAGGCCCCTTTCCATGTTTGCTGCAAAGGTGTACCGGGACGATCCCTGTACCCGTTTTATTCCCCATATTCTGGATGAAAATATTTATGACGCCGTGGATCCGGGACTGGCGGCAAAGATGCATAAAGCGATCGCTGTGATCCAGTTTAAAGTGGAAGGCCAGTTGATCAAACGCCATCCGGAATACCAGATGGACGACAGGATTCTTCTGTCGGCCGTTGACTTTGGAAAGGGTACGGTCAAAATCGGGAATAAAGAATACACTATGATGGATATGAGATTTCCGACGGTTGATCCGGAAGCGCCATTGAAACTTTCAAAAGAGGAGGAAGAACTTCTCCACACCCTGAAGCTTTCCTTTCAGCACAATGCGCTGCTCCACAAACATGTTAAGTTCTTGTATTCCCATGGCAGCATGTATAAATGCTACAATTCCAATTTGCTGTACCATGGCTGCATTCCGATGAAGAAAGACGGAAGCTTTGACACTGTGAAATTTGGTGAAGAGGAGTATTCCGGAAAGTCGTTATTAGATTATGTAGACAAGATGGCGCAGAAGGCCTACTTTCTTCCGGAAGAGGCGCCCCAGAAAGAAGACGCAAAAGATTTTATGTGGTATCTCTGGTGCGGTCCAAAGTCGCCGGTTTTTGGCAAGGATAAGATGACGGCTTTTGAACACTATTTTGTGGAAGACAAGGCGACTCATAAGGAAACACTGAATCCCTATTACCAACTGAGCCAGAAGGAAGAGTACTGTGATAAGATTTTGAGAGAATTCGGACTTCCCGTGGAAGGTTCTCATATTATTAACGGCCATGTCCCGGTGAAGATCAAAGACGGAGAGAAACCTGTGAAAGGCGGCGGAAAGCTGTTTATTATCGATGGAGGGCTGTCCAAAGCGTACCAGTCCAAAACCGGAATTGCCGGTTATACATTGATTTATAATTCCCACCATTTAGCCCTGGCAGAGCACAAGCCTTTTGATCCGGCCAAGGAGAGTACTCCGACAGTTCATATTGTGGAAAAAATGAAAAAGAGGGTAATGGTGGCAGACACAGATAAAGGTGCCGAACTGGCGGGGCAGATCAGTGATCTGAAAGAATTGATCGCTGCTTACCGGGCAGGAAGCCTGAAGGAAAGGATTGAATGGACTGAATGAACAGAGAAGAGTTTTTGAGGGGGCTGGGGGCATCGCTGAACGGTGCGGTTCCTCCCAGCGTCATTCAGGAAAACTTGAGATATTACGATGAATATATCCGCAGCGAAGTAGCCAGAGGCCGGTCAGAGGAGGAGGTCATTGACGAAATCGGAGGATACCGGCTGATTGCTAAGACCATTATCGAGGCCAATGGCGGAGAAAATCAGGACAGCGGCGGCTACGGAAGCACCGGAGGAGAAGAATACTATGGCGGTGCCTACCGGGATGAATATGGAGGGAATGGTTCAGGTCCTTACAGCGGTTATGAGAAGAACGAGCGCAGGGAAGGTGGATTCCATATATATGATCTCAGCCACGGCTGGAAGCGATTCATTATACCGGTTGTTTTAATTGTAGTTTTTATTTTGATATTTACTGTTATTGGAGGACTTTTCACTCTTTTAAGCCCGTTGATAGGCCCCTTGCTGGTGATTTGGTTTCTGGTCGTATTGTTCAGAAATCGAAGGTAGCGTGGAGTAAGCAGATGAATATAATCCCGTGGGAATTGCGACGTATGCGGCGATTCCGGCGGGATTTTTTGCAGCCAGGGAGCTGCTTTTTTGCCTGCTGGCGCCGAAGCAGATTTGAAGGGAAAAGTAAAAAAATATAATTGACAAATCAGAGCGAAAGTGGTATATTGAGGCCATAGAAATTCATATTAAAGAACTTGATTCATATATATGAATTGAATAAAATTTTTTCTTCACGCCTTGATTGTCTGCTTATAGGAGGATGTTTGAAAAGGGCATGTGATCTGTGCTTTTCAGATTGACAGAATTGTAAGCAGATGTTATATTCACAATAAGTTGTGAATCAAATTCACATTTATGAATTAACGAAAGGCAGGAAGAAAAATGGGTGTAAAATCAGCGGAACGAGTTTTAGAAATTTTTGAATTACTGAAGAACTATCCGGACGGGCTTACCGCTAAGGAAATCAGCATGGAATTAGGGTATGCCGGGAGCAGCACGTTTGAACTGGTAAAGACGCTGAGTGAAAACGGATATCTTTGGGCAGATGAAAACAAGCGGTACATGCTGGGAGCAAGGCTGATCCAGTTAGGCGCGTACGCTTCCTCTTATCTGGATCTGAATAAGATCGCGGCCCAGCCGTTAAAGGATATGATGGAGGCTCTTCAGGAAACGGTATTTATGGCAGTTCTGTCGGGGGAAGAGATCGTCTATGTAGCGAAGGTTGATAACTATCGATCTATCTCAAACAATGCCCGACTCGGGGGAAGAAAACCAATCTATTGTACAGGACTTGGCAAAGCATTCCTCACATTCCTTCCGGAGAAGGAGCGAGAGGAGCTAGTCAGTCGGCTGGAGTTCACCCCGTACACAAAAAATACCATTACCACAAAAGAGGATTTGTACAAACAGTTGGAAACGTTCCGCGAGCAGGGGTATTCCATAGATAATGAGGAGATTGAAGTCGGTCTGTGGTGTGCCGCGGCACCTGTGTTTGGCAGCAGCGGGAGAGTGGAGGCGGCAGTCAGCGTCGCCGGCCCCACCGTCAGGATGCTGGAAAATAAAGAGAAGATTGTGAGAACCCTGCTGAAGGTCACCCGGGAACTGTCAGAGAAGATGGGATATACAGGCAGAATCTACGGGAAGTGATCAAAAGACAGGAGAAAAGAGGGGATATATTTTATGAAGCGATTAACAGGATTGATTCCGCCGGTCGTGACAATTTTTGATAAAGAGGGTCACGGAAACTGGGAGGCGATGAAAGCCCACGCCGATTATATGATCCGTGGGGGTGTAGACGGATTGGCCTATCTTGGAACATCGGGAGAGTTTTCCGTCATGACCCAGGAGGCGAAGAAAGAGTTGATCCGGAATATGGTTCCCTATGTGAAGGATCGAGTTCAAGCAGTAGTCGGCATTGGGGACACCTGCTTGGAGAACACTCTGGAACTGGCAGAGGAGGCCGAGCGGGCAGGGGCCGCGGGTTTGTTGGCTGTGACGCCATATTTCAGTGTCTATGGAGAGGAAAATGTGGAGGCCTATTTTGGATATTTGGCAGAACATGTACATTTGCCGCTGCTGATCTACAATTTTCCTGCATTGACCGGATTTGATATGAATCCCTCCCTGGTGAGACGGCTGGCTGAAAAGTATCCGCTGATCATGGGGGTGAAGGATACGGTGCCGGAGACCGAACATTTAAAAGAGATGCTGAAGATCAAGGAGATAAAACCGGAGTTCTCAGTATTCTGTGCTTATGAGACTCAGGCCTTGGAGATGATCGGGGAGGGCGTAGACGGCTTTGTCAATGCCACTGCTAATTTTGCTCCTCAGTTTACAGCGCATCTGTTAAAGGCTGTCAGCACTGGAAAGAGGAGTGAGATGGAGCGGGCCGCTGAAAATATGTGCCGGGCTGCTCAAGTTTATGAATATGGGATGCCGCTGCTGCTGGCAGTTAAGGAAGCTGTTTACCAGATCATGGGCATCAGAGGAACAGAAAAATTGCCGGGACTTCCTTTAAAAGAAGAGTACCGGGAAACGATAAAGAGTATATTAGAAAGTCTGCAGCTTGATTCTGACAAAACTGCAGCTTAAAAAGGAAGGAGTATTTGTGATGGGAATTATGGGGAAAAAGATTGCCGCAATCAGAGCCTATGTGGCGGAAGGCGGCGGAGCCGACTACCATGATCAGAAGGACGGTCACTGGATCGTCGGACAGATTGCTACGCCGATGAGCGTTTATCCGAAATACAAAGCCAGCCGTACCAGCTTCGGACTGAACGCATTAAAGACGCTGGTGGTAGAAGCTGAGGCAGACGATGGAACGGTTGGCTTCGGAATTACAACTGGCGGCTATCCGGCAGCATGGCTGATCATGAACCATCTGGATCGCTTTGTAGTAGGACAGCCAGTGGAGAATCTGGAGCAGATCTGGGATCAGATGTATAAAGGTTCCATGTATTACGGAAGAAAAGGCATTGTTATGAATGCGATCTCCGCAGTCGATCTGGCTCTCTGGGATCTGCTGGGAAGGCTGAGACAGGAACCGGTGTACGCTATGCTGGGCGGAAAGGTTCGGGATGAGCTGGAATTTTATGCCACAGGCCCGAGACCGGACCTGGCTAAAGATATGGGATTTATCGGAGGAAAACTGCCGCTGGTATACGGGCCGGCAGATGGAGATGAAGGCCTGAAAAAGAACCTGGAAACAGCCAGACAGATGAGGGAAAAAGTCGGAGACGGTTTTATGCTGATGTGGGATTGCTGGATGGCTCTGGATCTTCCCTACGCTAAAAAATTAATGCAGGCGTCTGCCGAGCTGGGGTTTGCCTGGGTAGAAGAATGCTTCAATCCGGATGATTACTGGGCCTACCGTGATTTAAAGAAAGCAGCCGGAAATACGATTATGGTGACTGGCGGTGAACATGAGGCTACAAGATTTGGCTTCAGAATGCTGCTGGAGATGTGCGATTTGGATCTGATCCAGCCGGATGTAGGCTGGTGCGGCGGTATGACGGAATTGGTTAAGATTGGAAATCTGGCAGACAGTTATGGAAAGATGGTAGTTCCTCACGGAAGCGGGATCTACAGCCACCATTTTGTAACCACCAGACTGAACAGCCCATTTACAGAGTGTCTGATGATGAGTCCCAAGGCTGATACGGTGATTTCTCAGTATTATCCATTGATTAAAGACGAACCGATGCCGGTAAATGGAAGGCTGAAAGTAGGAGATAAACCGGGATTTGGCGTTGAACTGAATAAAGAAGGCACCAATTTGATCGAAGTTAAGAAAGGAACCAGGCTGTAAAAGCAGGAGGATATATGGACAAACAGAAAATTGAACAGTACCTGGATCTGGTCACAGATCGGTTAAAGAACCTTCAGAGACCGGAAAACGAAGAAGAATGGATTGCGAAGCAGAAAGCGGATGGCCAGGTGATCGGAGCGTTCCCCCGAGATTTTGGGATGGAACCCTGGGACTGGCCTCAGGGAGTAGGCCTTTATGGAATGCTGAAGCGCTACGAATATCAGAAAGATGAGGATATCCGTGAATATTTAAATCAATGGTTTTCTACTCACCTGGATGAAGGGCTTCCGGTTAGAAATATCAACACTACCTGCCCGCTGTTGACCCTGTCCAGCCTGACAGAAGGAAAGCTGGGATTTGAGACCCTGTGCGATGACTGGGCTGATTGGGTTATGCACAGTCTTCCGAGGACAGAAGAAAACGGTTTTCAGCATACAACAACCAAGGATGCTAGCAAGGGAATCCTGAATTTAAATGAAAACCAGCTCTGGATCGACACACTGTTTATGACAGTGCTGTTCCTGGCAAAATGGGGAAAAAAGACCGGAAATGCGGCATATCAGGAAGAGGCGGTTCACCAATACCTGATGATGATCAAATACCTCTACGAAAAGAAGAGCGGTCTGTTCTACCATGCCTGGAGTTTTGCAGAGCGGGGGAATTTCGGAGAAGTGTTCTGGTGCCGGGGAAATAGCTGGTATACGGCCTCTGTCCTGGATTTTATCGAAATTATGGGAGAGAGCATAACTCCCGCGGTAAAAGAGATTCTTCTGGATACTTATAAACGCCAGGTAAAAACTTTAAAAGAACTTCAGACGGAAAACGGATTGTGGCATACTGTTCTGGATGACGAGGACAGTTATGAGGAGACCTCCGGATCGGCGGCGATTTTGTACGGAATCCTGAAGGGGATACGTCAGGGGGTTCTGGGGGAAGAATACAAAGAAACAGCCGAGAGAGGAATCGAAGGAATTCTCAGAAATATCCGGGAAGACGGTACAGTGATGAATGTTTCTGCTGGAACTCCGGTGGGACGGAGCAAAAAGCATTATAAAGATATTGTGATTGCACCTATGGCATATGGCCAGTCTCTATGCATGATGGCACTGACGGAAGCTCTTCAGGCAGAGTAATGGCTAATAATAGTTTCAAAAAAGAAAAGGAGAGGGATCAAGAATGAAAAAACAGAGGATTATGGCGTTAACTTTGGCGGCATCAATGACGTTGGGACTGTGTGCCTGCGGAAGCCAGGGAGAACAGACCACTGCAGCAGCAGAAGCGGCAGAGACAACGGCTGCAGCAAGTGCTGAGGAAACATCAGCAGAGGCGAGCGGATCAGAAACCGGAGAAACAGGAGAAAATGGAGATCAGGTGACTCTTTCCATTAGCTGGTGGGGCGGAGACAGCCGCCATGAAGCGACGCTGGCAGCATTGGAGCTGTTTGAAGAGAAATACCCCAACATCAAGGTGGAGCCGCAGTACGGAGCCTGGGGCGGATGGCTGGAGCAGTTGTCTGTACAGATGGCCGGAAATACCGAGCCGGATGTTATGCAGATCAACTGGAACTGGATCTATGAGTTTTCTCCAGACGGCAACGGATTTACCGATTTAAATCAGTATGCTGATACGATCGGACTGGATCAGTATCCGGAGAACCTGCTGGAAGAGATGACCATGGATGGAAAACTTCAGGGTGTTCCGATCGCCACAACAGGAAAGGTATTCTACTGGAATAAAACAACCTTTGAGAAAGCTGGACTGGAAGTTCCGTCATCCTTTGCAGACATGATCGAAGCTGGCCAGGTGTTCCAGGAAAAATTAGGTGATGATTATTATCCAATGGCATTAACGCCCTATGAGCAGATGCTGATCATGGTATACTATCTGCAGCAGAAGTACAATAAACAGTGGATTGTTGATGGCCAGGTAAACTTTACTCAGGAAGAAGTAGCAGACGGAATTGCATTTATCCGTATGCTGGAAGACAGCCATGTGTTCCCGAGCCAGCAGAAGCTGACCAGCGACGGAGCTGATACCATGGACAAGAACGTAAACTGGATGAACGGAAAATATGCCGGTTTCTATGAGTGGGATTCTTCCCAGGCTAAATTTGCCAACGCTCTGGAAGATGGACAGGAAATGGTAATGGGCGAATATCCTTACGATTATGGCGATGTAAAGACAGCTACCACTAAGATTGCTATGGCCTGGGCAATCAGCGATGACTGCGAACATCCAGAAGAAGCAGCTCTTCTGATCAATTTCCTGGTAAGCGATCCTGAGGCAGTAAAGATCCTCGGAACAGAGAGAGGTATTCCTTCTAATGCATCTGCCAAGACCGTACTGGACGAAGAGGGAATGCTGAACGATCTGACCTACCTGAGCAATGAAGCAGCTATGGAGAACGCCGGCTTTGCACTGGATCCATATTTTGAGGATGTAAAGCTGAAAGAAAAGACAGGACTGTATTTTGAAGTTTTTGAAGCGTTGAGCTACGATAATACAGATCCTATGGAACTGGCAGAACTCCTGATTGACGGGGTAAATGAGGTTCAGGAAGATAATCAGTAAAATTAAGAAAATAGAGGGCGGGCGCTTTACAGGAAACTGTAAGCGCCTGTTTCCTGTTCCTGAATATGTTGCTTATGCGATCGCCGAAACTACTTGCAATTCGGGCTTACGCCCTGCTTGCTCATACTGTAATATTGGAGGAGAAAAATGAAGCTGAAAGTATTGTTCCGCACGTCAAGAAAAATTGTAACAGAGCTGGAGGGCTTTGGCCGCTTTTATGCGGATGAGCCTTATGAGATCTGGATTGACGGAAAAAAATATATGGAAAGCCGCAGGGTGATAGAGACGATAGACGGACTGATGCCGGATAGAGAATACCGGATTTCCGTCAGGACACCGAGCGGTCTGGAAGTTGAGGCATCAGCCCGCACGGCCTATGAATATGTTACCCTCAATGTCAGGAAATTTGGTGCAAAGGGTGACGGAATCCACGATGATACAGTGGCAATCCAGGCGGCAATCTCTTGCTGCCCGAAAGACAGCAGAGTTCTGATTCCGGCCGGCTGCTATAAAGTCAGCTCACTTTTCTTAAAGAGCCGTCTGACTTTGGAACTGGCGGAGGGGGCTGTACTGTCGGCTTTTACGGAGCGGGAAAAATTTGCAATTCTTCCGGGCATGACAGAGTCCTGGGATGAAAAGGGCGAGTATAATCTGGGAACCTGGGAGGGGAATCCTCTCAATATGTTTTCTGCCATCTTGACAGGCGTGGACGTAGAAGATGTAGTGATTACAGGAAAAGGCGTGCTGGACGGCAATGCCAGTGAGGATAACTGGTGGCATGATTTTCGCAATATTATCGGGGCTTACAGGCCCAGAATGATTTTTCTGAATCGTTGCAGAAGAGTTACCGTGCACGGGATTACTACCAGAAATACTCCGGCATGGAATATCCACCCCTATTTTTCAGAAGACCTGCGTTTTATTCAGCTTAACATTTTAAATCCCAAAATATCACCTAATACAGATGGAATGGATCCGGAATCCTGCAGGAGAGTGGAGATCGCAGGGACGTATTTTTCTGTGGGAGACGACTGCATCGCAATTAAGTCCGGAAAAATTTATATGGGGAAAAAATATAAACGTCCCTGCGAAGATATTGAAATTCGCCAGTGCTGCATGAAAGACGGACACGGATCTGTCACCCTTGGAAGCGAGATGGCTGCAGGGGTGCGCCACCTTGTAGTCAAAGACTGCCTCTTCATTAATACGGACAGAGGCCTGAGAATTAAAACCCGGAGGGGACGGGGAAAAGATGCGGTAATCGAAGACGTAGTGTTTGAAAACATTGATATGGATGGTGTGCTGAGTCCCTTTGTTATTAATTCTTATTATTGGGACTGTGATCCGGACGGTCACACAGAATACGTGGCTTCCAAGAAACCGCTCCCGGTAGATGACAGAACACCGTATATTCGCCAGCTGGCTTTCCGCAATATAAGGGCCCACAACTGCCATGTATGCGGCGCGTTTTTCTACGGTTTGCCGGAGGCCAAAATCGAGGAAATCACCATGGAAGATATTTCTATCGACTACACAGCTCATCCGACGCCAGAATATCCGGCAATGATGGCAGGTGTGGATAAAGTGACTAAAATGGGGATTTTTGCCAATAATATTAAGCATTTTGTGACAAAGCGAGTTACAGTTAAGGGGCAGGAGGGACCGGCCTGGCAGGTGGAAAATGTGGATATCTGGGAGCGGGAATAACGTCGGCGAACCAGGCCATATATAGCAGAACTGCCATTTTTCCAGCTTCCAGGGATTCCCTGTAGAATTCCAGCGTTTTTGTGGTATGATTCTTTCGTAACAAAAATGTAACAATTTTGAAATATTAGGAGGGCATACCATGAAAAAATTATCACGTGTCGCATTGACAGCCATCACTGCAGTAATGGCCGTGGGAGTTTTCCCCACAGCCGCTTTTGCCGCGGTAAATACATATAATATTCCCGGAGGTAAAGTGGTTGTAGTGGGAAGTTTAAACGGCAATGACTGTGTTACGAATCTGCCGGGAATCACGATTCCGGGGATTACGATTCCGGGCGGAAGTATTCCAGGCATCGAGTTTCCGGATATAGAGATTCCAGGGATTGAAATTCCAGGCAACGGGGACTCTGGCAGCGGAAACCCTGAGAATGGAAATCCTGTACCGGATCAGCCGGAAACGGATGTGGAGATGAGCGCTTTTGCAGAAGAAGTCGTAAAATTAGTGAATGAGGAACGGGCGAAAGCTGGATTGGCGCCCCTGACTGTGAATGCGGCAGCTACATCTGCGGCTCAGACCAGAGCAATGGAGATTCAGACATCCTTTTCCCATACCCGGCCAGACGGCAGAAGCTTTACAACAGCTTTGACAGAGGCAGGGGCCAGCTTTATGGGGGCAGGAGAAAACATCGCCTACGGGCAGAGTTCACCGGAACAGGTTATGAATGGATGGATGAACAGCAGCGGCCACAGAGCTAATATTTTAAACAGCAGTTATACTTCCATCGGTGTAGGGTATTATAGAAGCGCATCAGGAGTCAATTACTGGACCCAGCTTTTTATGCGATAATAAAAAGGAGGCAGCAGGATAGGGATAATCCTATGTCCTGCTGCCTATTTATATTTCTAAAACGAAATCTCAGCTCAGCCTTTTATAGATGATGGGTTCGTCATAGCCAAAGGTCTTTTTGCCATTCACTTCCATGGATTCAGTAACTTCCAGAGCTTCCGTGGAAAAGCGTTCAAACAGGGTGAACTTTAGCACCGGAGAAAACATGCTGGTGCTGCCGCCCTCCCAGACGCCGTCTTTCTGGGTATACAGGGCCGGCGTGAATTTTTCAGAGGGCTTCAGGTCCTTGTAATCTAAAGCGGTTATATTCTCGTAAGTAAAGGACTCCTTTGTGTATCCGCAGGGCAGCTCGTAAGAAGTCAATTTGATTCCATCTGATTCTTCTGTGAACAAAAACAGATGAGGGGTAGGGTGGGTCTTATCTCCGGAGGTATAGTAGCTTTCTTCCACCATAAAGATTCCTTTAAAATCAGCGGGCAGATTTAGAATTTTGCTATTGCAGACAGTATTGACATGCTTGGCAAAGGGAAAATCTGTCCCGGCCTTTTTCAGAGATTCATATTGTTCTGCGTTATTGAATGTTCCAGTTAAGAGACTCATAAAATCATTTAATTTTGACATGGAGCATTCCTCCTTCCTTTTCAGTGCTAAAACACCAAGTTTAAAGCTCAATATAGTGCCAATACCTGAGTTTGTCAAGTGTTGGTATTTTTATGTCCGGGAAAACCTGGAGTCAGTAGCCCTTCATCGACTGTATTGTTCTCTTCCACACTGGCTCTAAGGTTACCAGGTCACGATCTGATCAATGATCTGGCGTTGTTCCTGGCTGGATTTGGTCAGATAAATCCGTGTAGTCTCGATGCTCTCGTGGCCCAGAAGATCCGCGAGGAGCGTGATATCGTTGAAGCGCTTTAGAAAATTTTTGGCAAAACGATGGCGAAAGGCGTGAGGATATACTGTGTCAGGGTCAATTCGGTAGCGGATAGCCAGAGACTTTAAGTGACTATTGATCCAGCGGGGGGGAAAGAGGGGCGCCCCTTCGATTGGTGAAAATAAAGCCGCTTTTGATTCCTTCTTTTGAATACCAGTCCAGGGCTTCCAGGCAAAGAGAGCGGGGGAAATATACCCGTCTGATTTTGCCTCCTTTTGAACAGATATCCATATATTCCAGGCGAAGGTGCTCAATTTTGATCTGAACCAGTTCGCCCACCCGGACGCCAGTGGAACCGAGAAAATGGACCAGAAAATACCATTTAAAATTCTGATCCCTCAAAAGCGATTCTTTTAAATGTTCATAGTCCGTCTCCGAAATAATTGTGTCCAGATAAGATTTTTGCTGGCGGCGTACTGCCGCCAGGCGATAGGGTTCTTCTGCGGGGCTGGCTGAAACTTGGAAGGGAGCTGGTCCTTGAAAAATAGAGGACGGCTCTTCCCGCTGGCCCCAAAAGAGAATATACCGATTGAGAGCACTGATTTTGGCGTTTACAGAGGAGGGGCGATAACGCTTTAGAAGCCATTCCCGGTAAGCCTTCAGGGAAGCGGCAGAAACACAGGGATACAAGGAAAAAAACTGCTGGACAGCAGAGGAATAGGAGAGAACTGTGTTGCTGGAGATACCATTCTTCTTTAAATCTTCCTGAAATAACTGAATACATTCCTGTAATTCCATCTCGCACCTCCTACCAGTCTACGATCTCGTTGACCAGGCGGGCCTGCTCGCTGCTGGACCGGCGCAGATAGATGCGAGTCGTCTCAATGCTTTCATGTCCCAACAGATCGGAAAGAAATGGGAGATCCCCGCCGTGTTCAATAAAACTTTTGGCAAAACGATGGCGGAAAGAGTGAGGGTAGACAACTTCCGGATCCATGCCATAGCGGCAGGCAAAGTTCTTTAGCTGTCTGCGGATGCCGGAAGGGGATAGGGGGCGGCCGTATCGGTTGAGAAATACAGGCCCTTCCGGCCGGCATTCCCGATTAATCCATCTAAGGGTATCACGGCACAGACAGGAGGGTATGTAGATTCGCCGGCTTTTGTTGCCTTTGGAGAAGAGATCTTTGTATCCGCGGCAGATATCACCGGTCTCGATCTGAACCAGTTCGCTTACCCGAACACCGGTAGCGGCCATATAGCGAACTGCAAAATAATATAGAAGGTTTCCATCCCGTATCAGGCAGGCTTTCAGATATTCATAATCTGCTTTGCTGATGATTCGTTCCAGATAATTTTTCTGCTGGCTTTTTACCATGGGAAGGCGACAGCCGGATATCTCTTTAAATTCCAGATAGCAGTTTACAGCCCGAATCCGGAGATTGACGGTCTGGGCTCTGTAATGTTCCAGTAGATACAGCTTATATAACTGAAGATTGGAGGGAGAGAGAACAGAAAAAAGACAGAAAAACTGCCGGATCGCATAGAGATAGACACGGATTGTATTGTCTGCCATGTTTTTCCTGACGAGATAGAACTGAAATTCCGACAGGTCGTCGGCTTCAGCGGGGGTCTCAGGCGGGAGGAGGCCAGATGATTGGTTTAAGGGAATATTCATGCATAAAGCTCCTTTCTGGTGATGGTAATTAGTATAAACAGAGAGCGACATTACCAGTATAATCCCAAATTGAGAAAAAGTATAACAAATTTAAAAAATTACATAAATTAAATTAATATATCGAAAATTCTAATAATTTATGCAGGCAACTCGCGATAATTTCTTTTATTGGAAGTATAATTTCCTCATAATGCAATTAGGAATTTCAAAAGAGATTCTAAAAAGAAAAAGGAGAGTGCATTTATTATGAGAAAGCAGACCAAGTTTGTTGCAGTATTATCTGCAGCAGCCCTGTTTGCAATCGGCGCGTCTATGACCTCCTTCGCAGCTACTGCTCACTGGGAGCAGGAAGGTGAAGACTGGGTATATCTGGACAGCGACGGCTACATGGCAAGAGACCAGATCATTATCTCTGGCTCCAACGATGACAAGTACTATGTAGACGCTAACGGTGCAAGAGTAGCAAACACCTGGGTTTCCGTAGACAACGAGGGAGACAATGAGTGTACTGATCAGGAAGATGTTTCCACCATCTGGTACTTCTTCGGCTCCAACGGTAAGGCCAGAAAAGGCGAGGATGACGCTAAGGTGTTCACCAACATTCCTTACGGAACCAACGGTGAGAACAGAGGAACCTTCGCATTTGACGAGGAAGGCCATATGCTGAGCGGCTGGCAGGATATTACCCTGAGCACCGGAACCGTTGCCAGATACTACTTTAATGATGAGAACGAAGGCTGGGCAGCTACCGGCTGGCAGTACTTAGTAAAACCGGAGACCTCTGACTACGGCGATGAGCCGTATGAGGACGAGGCATGGTTCTGGTTCGGCACCAACGGCCGTGCACATCGCAACAAAACCAGCTACATCAATGGCGAGTACTATACCTTTGATGAAGAGGGTGCAATGGATGACAGATGGGTACAGGGTACTCCTGGCATCACCAATTCTACTGCTGTAGTAGCTTCTGACGCCCATGCATTCTATACCGATGATATCGGCCACAGAAGAACTGGCTGGATCTATACTTATGATCCCGAAGACGTTGATGAGGAAGGTGATCAGCACTGGTTCTATCTGAGCACCAGAGGCGAGGCATTCAACGATCAGGGCAAGGATACTGACGGTTTGGATTCAACTGCAACCGATGAGTTCGATGGAACTGGTTACGAGGGTGTAGCTGCAAGAGTTATCCGCAACCAGACCTTCCTGTTCAACAATGAAGGCCGTATGATCACTGGCGTTGTGAGACTGTCCGACGCTGCTAACCGCGTAGGCGGAACCGATCTGGTTGCTAACGGAATCTACTACTTCAGCGAGGAAGACGGCTCTGGCGAAGGCGCTATGCAGACCGGCAGAGTAACCTACGACAATGAAGGCGAGCAGGTTACCTACTACTTCAGAAACAACGGCCAGGCTTATACCAACGCATACGTAAGAGGCAGCATCTATGATGAGAATGGCCAGAGAGTAGAGGCAGAGGACGGAAGCCGTTACATGCTGTATACTACCGAGGCTGACATCTATGAGGATGGCAACATGGGTACTGAAGAGAACCCGATTCAGCCGCTGATCAAGGCTGGCACCACCATCGTTGTCAACAGCAGCGGTTCTGTAAGAAGAAGCGGAACAGTTGAGATTGATGGTATCCGCTACAGAATCGGAAATGAGAGCACTGGCTACGAAGCAACCTTTGACGAGATTGTTGAGTAATCTCTCACATAAAATTTAACTAATTGCCGTCACTGGCGCCCCGACTGTCTGAACAGGCAGGAGGGGCGCTTTTTTCCGGTCTTGACAATTTTCCAATTTTCCAGTATACTCAGAAACGTAACAAATGTAATATTTGTGTAATATTTGTAACAAAATTGAGCACTTAGAAAACAGGAGAACTTTCTTATGAAGCGATTTCCATTTTCAAGCCGGATCGCAGCGGCGGCCATGGGGATTTTTCTGGCGGCGGCTGTTCCGGAGACAAATCTTTTTACAAATGATATGGGACAGGCGGGACTGATGACGGTCTACGGTGCTCCAAAGCTGGAGGCAGACCCGGCGAAAGAGGCCAGCGTCTACACGACAGCAGGATATGTATGTCGGATAGACGCGCCTGAAGTGAACATATACAAAAGTGCAAATGAGAACGTTCCCGTGATCTGGACCGCCAAAAGAGGCGAGACATTCCAGGTTTTGGGACGCCTGGCCGGCGGCTGGGCGCTGGTGGACACAGACAGCGGAAGGGGATATTTAAAAACCTCAGAGGGAGCTTCGGTGCTGGAAACAGCGACAGAAAGAACAGACAAAAGTGCGGCTGCAAGAAATCAGGTAGTGAAGTTTGCCCTCCAGTTTGTGGGCAGCCGTTACGTATACGGAGGCAATGATCCCCGTACCGGGGTGGACTGCTCTGGCTTTACCAGCTATGTGATGAAGCACGGAGCCGGGATACAGCTTAACCGGTCCTCCAGGGGACAGGCGTCCCAGGGAAGACCGGTATCGGCAGCAGAAATCCGGCCGGGCGATCTGATCTTTTACAGCAGCGGCGGCCGGATTAATCATGTAGCACTGTACATAGGAAACGGACAGGTGGTCCACGCTTCCACGGAAAAGACGGGAGTGAAAATCTCTAACTGGAACTACCGGGAACCGTCAAAGATTGTCAGCGTGCTGTGATGCCCGCTGTTACGCCGGCAGGGAAGCGGCCTGGGCCCTGGCAAGGCGGTCAAATAAGCGGTTAAAGTATTTTGAGCACAGGTAACAAAAGCCCGCAGTCCCCACAAACAGCAGCGGGGGAAAGATGAGCATTCCGGCCAGGAAGAAAGCAACGCCGCCGGTAATCATAAGAATGCTGGCAGGCCAGTGGCAGATGGAGAGAATCAGAGCATTTTTCATGTACTGGCCTACCGTATTCTTAAAATGAGCGACTATGGCGTAGACGTAAAGGCTGACAAAGAGATACAGCAGCACTGCAGTAAAAAAGATAAGCATCAGGGCGGATTGGGTAAGGCTTACGGAGGATGCCCTGAGATAGACGATCAGATCCAGGCCCAGCAGGATGCCGACAGCCGCCATGACCAGCCAGATAATGGTGGACTGGCGAAAATTCTGCCGGAAGGCCTGGAAAAAGCTGCGGGTCAGATATCCCTCCTCATCCCTTGCATATTTCAATGTGACGGAATACAGGGCCGTGGTGGCTGCCCCGATGGTCACGACGGGGAGACAGCACAGGAACCACAGCAGATTGAGCCATATCAGGCGCAGGGCCTTGTCCATAAACCTCCAGAGAGGGCTGTTGATCGAAAATAAACCGTTCATAAAAATTCCTCCTTAATGCTGATTGGCGTTTCCAAGAGCAATCCGGTCAAAATCCCGGATTGCTTTTTCCATGTCCGAAGATTCCACCAACGGGAATAACCGGCACTTCAGCTCCTCCAAATCTAAGGATTCTGCCCCGCAGCCGGTGATGTCTAAAAAGGCAGTAGACAGAGCGGTGGTCTCATAGTCAAGGGTCTCATCCTTCTCTCCGCGGAAAGAAAGGTCGATGACTGTGGACAGATTTTTGGGATCAGAAATCATTTCCGGATAGAGAAGGGGATTTTGATATATATGCAGGGCGGCCGGGCGGTTCCAGATACAGAGCACCTGCACCTCGCCGGCAGACAGAAGCAAAGCCTGTCCTCCCAGCTCTTTTACGGTTACATTTTTTGCCAGATGCCACCGCTGGATATGGTCTGCCGGGAAGCGGTTCCCTCTGTCGATGCTGTCCCGGACGATCAGCCCGTTTTTCCGGCTGAACAGAACGCTGCGGTTGTGGCGGCAGAAGGTGTAGGCCTGGTGGAAGGCTTCCACAAACATGCCTTCCGGTCTGCTGATGAAAGCAGATACAGGACTGTCAGGCCGGTAAACGCCCCAACTGTCGGCATACATAGGATCCGGCGCAATGGGATTTCCGAAGGCCAGGATCGTGTTATGGGAAGTCATATTGTACATATATCCCCGGTGAGGGCTCCCCAGACGCACCTTGTGGTAAAGAAGACCGGAATCTGGCTCCTCCACGATGGAAGCCCCGTGGAGAGTGATAAACAGAGAGAGCATATCCATGTGATTGTGCCCGGTGTAACCACAGTTGTTCTTGGCAGACATCAGGAAATAGTTGGCATCTTTGTCGTAGCCGCTTTTTCCGCATACGAAACCTGACTGATCATTACAGTAGTCCAGGGGTGCGTCCTGAACAGTTTCAGACCTGTTTTTACGGATCTCCAGGACTTCCCGGCAGGCGGGGTGGCCAAAAGCATTGACACCTACTGTCAGGATCGGGGAAACTTCGGGTCCCTGATTATCCCCAAGGGAAGGGTAGCGTTCCTGCGGGGGAGCAATCTGGGCTAAAATCTGGAAAGAGGCGGTCAGCCGCTTTTCGGATTCTTCGTCCAGCAGAGTCTCGTGGTTGACTCTGGCCAGATAGATTCCTCTGTAAAGCATTTCCCCCAGAGCGGCGCCAGACCAGTAGGCAATGGAATGTTCATTGTACCCGCCGGCCTCATTGAAATCATCTTTTACGTGCTGGCAGATCACGTTTGCCCCAATCTCTTTCATGGGAGCAAAATCAGGAAATTCAGGGAACATGGTTCCGAGAATAAAAGGAACCAGTCCCCTTTCCCACATGTGGTGATTATAGGGGCGGTAGGAATCCTTATCAAACCGCCGGTACTGGATGCCGATGAACCAGATCCGCTTGATGACTTCGAAAGCCAGATCGGGATCCAATTCATAGGGAATGCGGGTGTAGAGCATTCCGGTGTATGAGAGGGTCAGGAAACCTGCGCTCATGACATCCCGGTCATCTTCAAACTGAAATCTGGCGGCATCCGGCTCGGTATTGCAGATTACAAGGGGATAGGTGTCCAGGAAAAAGCGGAGAAAGTCCTCGAAAGCGGAGAGAACATCGCGGTTTCCCGTCTCGTGGTAAAGAACATAGAGATACTCAAAAACCGTCCCCCGGACAAACAGATTGAGATCGTTGAATCTCTTCCCTTTATCTTTCAGAAAACTGAAATGGAGAGGAGTTTCAAAATCTTTTCCCAGAGGGATTTCACCCCGCCCCTTTCCGGGGATCACGTAAACGTGCTCCTCGGCCATTTTTTTGCCGGCGTAAAGGCAAAACTCCTTCAGGCTCCCGGAGAGTCCCAGGGAGGCCTGAAAAATGTAAGGATCCTCATCGGTCTCAATGGGGATCAGGGGCAGACTGCGGTAGTCAAAAAAGTAATGAGTTTGATTTCTGGTCTCGAAATATTGCAGCAGACATCGCTTGGCCTGGGCGAGATCACCTTTTTCAAAATGTACTTTCACTTGCTCCAGCCCCGGATAATCCAGATCCAGGGCCTGGAAGACCTGACTGTCTGTTATGACGCGTTCATCAATGGGTATCTGCATAATTAAGCTCCTCCTTTTTGGCAGAAATGTCATAGAAGACATTGCTTTCCTATATGGAACTGATTATAAAATGGAAGAGAAAACGGCTCAACGATACTTTTTTGCAAAATGTTATTATTTTGGAGAAAGGGAATCTGCTATGACGGAAAAACCGGGAAAAATCAGGGATTTTACAGGAAAAAACGGCAAAATGCCACAGAATATAAGGGAAAAATGAGCTGCAAAAAAATGGTATTTTTACAAAAAAGTGTAAATTGTGGAAAAAACGGTGCTGTGATACACTGCCGGTAAAGCGAACAGCCGAATGAAGAAAAAACAGGAGGGATTTTATGAAAAAGGCAAAACGTTTAGCAGCAGGAATGCTGGCATCTATTATGACAGTATCCGCATTGACAGCATGCGGGGGCGGAGCCGCAGATGGCACATCAGGAGCTGATCCGTCAGGGGAAGCTGGAGAAGATGTAGTACAATTAAGTTTTCTGCCGGGGCAGACCAACGCTGAGGTGGATGACGATGCTGAGGTGGTAAAACAGATTGAAGAGAGATTTGGAATCGATCTGAAGGGATGGTATGTCGATTCAGCTAATTTCCAGGAGAATCTGAATGTACGGTTTGCAGGCGGAGAGATGCCGGATGTTATGGTAATCGATAATCTGGCCCTTTTACCTACCTATGTAGAAGGTGGAATCGTAGCAGAACTTCCTATTGAATTGATCCGTGAAAAGGCGCCCAACTATGCAAAGGCGATTGATGAGGCTGATGACGGAACGGCATGGGGAACCATGATGTATAATGGAAAAAACTATGGTGTTGTAAATACTGCAAAAGTTTATCCCATGGCAATGATCTGGAGGAAAGACTGGCTGGATAAGCTGGGGCTGGAAGTGCCGGAGACTCTGGAAGAGTATGAAGAGGTGCTGACCGCATTTGTAGAACAGGATCCGGATGGAAATGGAAAGAAAGATACAGCAGGAATGGCAGAGAGAGCTTTTGGAGCTGTATTCGGAGCCTTTGGCCTGCGCTGCGTCACAGGAGGTTTCCCCGGATTCACAGTAGAAGAAATGCAGCTCGATGAGAACAACGTACCGTTCTTCCCCTATATCCGCCCCGAGGCCAAAGAAGCGTTGGCTGTTCTTCGCGACTGGTATGAAAAAGGAATCATTGATAAGGAATTTATCACAGGCGAGAATCACGGTGGCTATGCATGGCTGTCCCACTCATTTATGAATGACCGGATCGGTCTGACCAGCGCTCAGCCTACTCACTATCTGTTTGCAAGCACAGATACCAGCAATGAGAAGAACTGGGCGACCTGTATGAAAGAACTGAAGGGCCTGAATCCGGACGCAGATATCGTCTTTGGCCCGGCTCCGGTGGGTCCTGATGGAAAATCCGGAACTGAGGCATGGAGTAAATGGGGACATCTGACCTGTATTACGACAAAGGCAGCAGAAGATCCCAGAAAAGTCGAAAAATTCCTGGAAATGCTGGATGCGTATTATTCGGATGTGGACTATATGAAGCTGTCCAACCTGGGTATTGAAGGCGTTCACTATGAAGAAACCGAAAATGGACCGGTTCGTCTGATGGATGGTACAGATGTACGGAAAGAGGGCGTTCTCCAGTGTGACATGGGTTCCACTCTTATGTATGCAGAACAGGTAACCCCCGAGAAAGATAAGTTCTGTGAAGAAGTCACCGGAAATGGCTATTACCGTTTCCTGGCTCCGCCGGTAAAAGAATTTTCTGATGTCATTGCAACGCTGGATACTTTGACAGAACAGGCTTATTTCGATATAATCAGTGGGGCGAAACCCTTGGACTACTTCGATACTTATGTAGAAGAATTTAAAGCAGCCGGAGGCGATGTAGCAGAAAAGGCAGTACAGGAGGCCTGGGCTGCAAAGCAGGCAAACGAGCAGTAAGAAGCTCAGATAGCAGGACAACAAAGAAGCGCTTACGGGATACCGGACAGCGCTTCTTGAATCCCGTCAGAAGTAAAAATGGAGGAAGTACAAGTGGCGCGTATCCGAACGAAAAAAGCAATGTCTCAGACACTGGACAATCCTAAAAAGAGAGGATTTGTCCAGAACATGAAGCTTTACAAAGAATATTATATTATGCTGATTCCGGGACTCTTATTTTTTCTTATATTTTGCTATGGTCCCATGTACGGATTGGTAATTGCATTCCAGGAGTATTATCCTTTAAAAGGAATCAGCGGCAGCAAATGGGTAGGTTTTCAGCATTTTATTGATTTATTTTCAAACCCATTCTTTTTATCTGTTTTAAAGAATACCATTATTATCAGTTTGTATAAACTATTGATTTGCTTTCCGGCCCCGATTTTATTGTGTCTGGCTCTGAATGAGATCAAGAGCATGAAATTCAAAAAAGTGGCGCAGTCGATTTCCTATTTGCCCCATTTCGTTTCCTGGGTCGTTGTATCGGGCACTATCATTGAGTTTTTGTCTCCGTCCAGAGGACCAATTAATATCCTTTTGCAAAATCTGGGACTGGAACCCATTTTTTTCGTGGCAGACAGCCGATATTTCCGGGGCGTTCTGGTGTTATCCGATCTGTGGAAAACGATCGGATGGGGTTCTATCGTATATCTGGCGGCTGTGACGGCAGTAGATCCGGCTCTTTACGAAGCTGCGGAGATGGATGGAGCAGGAAGAATCCAGAAGATTATCCATGTTACTTTGCCGGCGCTGCTGCCAATTATTACAGTTATGCTGATCATGCAGTCCGGAAAAATCCTTAATGACAGCTTTGAGCAGGTGTACAACTTCCTGACGCCCACTACCTATTCGGTCGGAGACGTTATTTCAACATTCGTATACCGCATGGGTATTCAGAAAATGCAGTACAGCTTCACAACGGCCGTGGATCTCTTTAAAAACATTATCTCATTTGCACTGGTTATGCTGACCAATTATGTGGCCAGAAAAACCAATGATTACGCTTTGTGGTAAAGGAGAATCCTTCGTATGAAAGACATGAAAGTAAAAAGACATAAAAAGAGATCGGCAGAAGACTGGCTGGTAGACGGTCTGTCGTATGGTCTTGTATTGATATTGATGGTTTCCATTTGCCTGCCATTCATGCAGGTTATTACGATTTCCATGAGTCCGGCGTCTGTGGTAAACGCCAATGGATTCCACCTGATTCCAACGGAATTCGATTTTTCCGGATACGCAGAGATAGCCAGCGATGAAAATTTCTGGCACAGTTATCTGGTCACAATAGCCAGAACGATTGCCGGAACCGCCGCAGGCGTTATTGTAACGATGCTGACAGCCTATCCGCTGGCCAGAACAAATCTGCCTTACAGAAAAGGCTTAATGATGTTTGTAGTCTTTACCATGTATTTTTCAGGCGGAATGATCCCCAAATATCTTTTAATCAAGGAGCTGGGGCTGACGAACAATTTCCTGGTATATATACTGCCGTGCCTGATTACAGGGTTTGCGCTGATTATTACCAGAAACTTTTTTATGGGTCTTCCACCGGCGCTGGAAGAATCTGCAAAAATTGACGGCGCTTCCAATCTGACGGTGCTGTTTAAAATCTATCTGCCGCTGTCTACGCCGGTGGTGGCAACCATCGCCCTGTGGTACTGTGTGCAGCATTGGAACTCTTGGATGGACAATATGCTTTATGTTACAAAAAACAGCCTTTATGTTCTCCAGTATGTTCTTCAAACCATACTGAACAATGGACAGACTGCTGATATGGAGGCTGTCAGCGAGGTTATTGTGCATACAGAGACGATGAAAATGGCGGCATTGATTTTGGCCCTGCTGCCGATTGTCTGCACGTATCCGTTCCTGCAGAAGTACTTTGTAAAAGGCATGATCGTAGGCTCCGTAAAGGGGTAAAAGAGTATTTTTATTAGGGGAGAGCAAGATGCGAAAGAAGATTAAGAAATTATCCGATTATTCCGTTTTTTATCTGGTTTTGCTGGTAAATCTTTTTAGCATTCTTGCTCTCTCTATGTTCAATTATTTCGTATTTCTCAACAGCAGCCAGAGGACATATCGGAAGAGCTTTCTGAATTACAACCAGAAGGTGACAGATCTGGCATTCCGCAACATGGATCAGCAGATCATGCAGGTCATCTACAATATTCCTCAGTTATATTTTTCCGAAACAAAACAAAATGATGCTTTTCTGAAGCCGCAGGAAGAAAATCTGGAAGGTCAGGCGGCCGAGATCACCGATCTGATCAGCGGTCTGAGGTTGATCCAGGTCTCTTATCCAATTATAGAGAGTATGGATGTGTATTATGAAAATACGGACACAGTGGTGACAGGATTTTCCAATGTACATTTCCCGGAAAACAGAGAGGAACTGGAGAAGTTTCTTCCTTGGTATCAGGCATTTGACCAGCAGGATAATGATTTATATTTCATGGAGGAGTCCACAGATGTATACCCGGTATATGAGCCGGTTTTAACGTATGTTAGAAGGATTGCTCTCCCCAGATGGCAGGGGGAAGGGATTGTTGTGGCTCTCCATATTTCTACATCTGCATTTTCTGATTACATGGATGAGAACGTGGGCTGTCTGAGGGTCTACGCGCCGGACGGTCGGATTCTCTATCAGTCTCCAGGCCATGAGGACGAAGCAGGTGAAAACAAGACGGCGCTTACTTACGAATCTTCCACAACCAGTCTATCTTATGAGTACGCAATTACGGATTCGGTTTTATACGCAGATGTGAATACCACCAACAGAGTCTTCCTGTTCAATTTTATTCTGTCGATTCTGTTTAATATTGTGCTGCTTTTGGCAATATCGCGTTACAGCGGCCGCATTTACCGCGAGAGGCTGGTCAGCCTGTCAGAAGAAGCCGGGGTGGCGATAGGGGCAGAACACAAAAGTTTTGACAGCTCTCTGCAACACCTCCGAAAAGAGATTCAAAGCCTTTCCGATACTGCCAACTCCTCGAAAGCACTTCGCTTTCAGAGCGCAGTGCGGGCCCTGATCTTAAATCGAAGATCAGACGAGACATACACAGTGTTGGAAGAATATTTGAATTATGAGTGCTGCAGAGTGCTGATGATCCAGTGGCTGGAGGCGGAAAAAAGTTCTCTGGAGCAGATTCAGGATCAACTGGACTTATGGGGAGAAGAAAAAGGCTGCCACATTCTTTTGACAACAATGGAAAAAGGGGAAGTCGTAGGTGTGGCAAACTTTCCGAAAGATCAGGAAAATACAGTGCTGCCACATCTGATAGAAATTCTTCCGACTTATTTTGGTGAGTGCCGCGTAGCAGTTGGGACACGTTGTGCTGCAGAAAAGGAAGAAATAAAGAAGGCTTACCGCTCTGCCTGTGAGACCGCAAGATATTGGTTTATTTATCCCAATAAATCCGTGCTATATGGCGATGATATCCGGCCGGACAAGCTGCGGGACAAGGGAAGCCACTTGAAATTGTTTGAAGCGATAGAAAAGGATATTAATACGGAAAACCTTTTGGAATTTAAACTCCATCTGGAGATGCTGGTCGTGTCTTTCCAGAGTGGCTCATATACGATGAATTACTGCTATTCGACTCTGCGGGATCTGGTAACTATGATCTGTCAGATCGTCCAGCATAGAGGCCTGGACATGTGGGTCATGTACGGCTATGATATCCGGGAATATTACAAGCAGATCAGAGATATTGAGAGCTTTCAGGAATGGATGAATGGGGTCTGTGAAATTCTGTTGAAAAATATTCGGCAGAAACGTACTATGGTCGATACGGACGGTGAATTTAAAAACCGGCTGACGACACTGATTGAGGATAATCTGGAGAATAATATCTCCCTGGATTTTCTATGCGATCAATTGTCTATGCGGCCGGATGCTCTGAGCCGGATCTTTAAGCAGGTGATGGGTGAGGGCTATACAGAATATGTAAAGAAACAAAAGCTGAACCGGGCGATTGCTTTGATGAAGGACGATTACAGCATAAAGGAAATTGCGGAGAAGCTGGGCTACAGTTCTTCTCAGTACTTTATCAAAATTTTTAAAGAGGTTTACGGAATTACGCCTTACCAGTATAAAAAGAATAATTTTTCAGATAAAAACTAATGTAGGAGGAACTATGCATCAGAAGAGACCAAACTGCATTTTTCTGGCGGCAGACCAGCTCCGGTACGACGTGCTGGGGCTGGGCTACACGCCCAATATAGACGAACTGATGAGAGACAGCGTATGCTTTTCCAACGCCTACTGCGCCAGCCCCCTCTGCGTTCCGGCCAGAGGGGCGCTGTTTACGGGGACCTGGCCGGGGGTCAATGGAAGCCTGATCAATGGCTGGGTAGCTTCGGAAAGACCCTACTCGAAGGTGAAAAGCGAAATCGATAATCTCTATGACGCCATGGAGCGCCTGGATATGGAATGCATTCACAGCGGCAAGCAGCACCTGTTTGTAGAGGGGACACTGCTGGAGGAGCGGCCCCAGACCAGGACAAAGTGGCTGACCACCGAGCAGACTTACCGGGTTTTTCTGAAACAGCAGGGAAAGCGGATGCCCGGAGGGTCTGAGTTCCGGACCTGGATCCCTCAGATGGCAGACGGAACCCATACCATGATCAGCAGCTTTTCCAATCCTCACACCGGCTGCTACGAGGAAGGCTATGACTATTATTTTGACGGGTATTTTACCAACGAGGCCCTGAAAGCCCTGGATGAGTATCAGGGGGATAGGCCGCTGTTTCTCAGCATGATGTACCTGGCGCCTCACCCGCCTTTCGATGTGCCGGAGCCCTGGTATTCTAAGGTCAGCCCGGAGGAGGTAAGGCTGCCGGAGAACGTGGGGAGATGGTACCCCCATCAGTCGCCTCTCCAGAAGTACAACCTGACCGGTTATATCGGAAACCCGTACAGCATGGAGGAGTGGGAAGAGGCGTGGCGAACCTACCTGGGCCTGGTATCCCTGCTGGACGACTGCGTCGGGAAGATTATAGGGAAGCTGAAGGAAAAGGGGCTGTACGATGACTCGGTCATTCTCTTCCTCTCTGATCACGGGGAAATGCTGGGCTCCCACCGCCTGTTCCAGAAGATGTGTATGTACGAAGAATCCGCAAAGACTCCCCTCAGCATCCATCTGCCAGGAGGACAGGGAAGGGGAACGGTGAGAGAAGAGCTGGTCAGCCATATCGATGTGTTCCCGACCCTCTGTGAGCTCTACGGCATGCCGGTCCCGGAAAAGGTAAACGGGAGATCGTTAATGCCTCTGATTGCAGGTGATGGAAGCTGGCAGGAGCGCCCCATCTATATTCAGTACGACGGAAATGCCTCTCGAGGGAATGTCCAGAGGTGTGTGGTGTGGAAGGGGTATAAATATATCATCGACATCTTTAAAGATGAGCGCTATTATGAACTGTATGACCTGGCGGCAGACCGGCAGGAGACAGAGAACCTGCTGTTCGCCAAAGAGCTTTCAGATAGAGAGAGATATTGGAAAATCGCTCTGGAACTGGATGGCCTTCTGAGGGGCCACATGGAAGAGATTCAGGACTATGTCGCGGCTGAAAGGCCGGATTTCTCCGAATTTGTGCAAAATTACAGTCTTTGATGAAGGAGGAAACACAGCAGTGGAAGTGTGGCTGGAGGAACTATTCCGGAAAATAGAAGGAAAATTTGATGCGGAATGCAGAAGGATAGGAGACAAGATCCCGTACTGGACGGAAGACGGGATTTACAGAACCGATTACAGCGAGAAAGATATCAATTGGTGGACCAACGGCTTCTGGCCGGGGATCCTGTGGCAGATGTACCATGCCACAGGAAAGGAATTCTATCGCCAGGCGGCTGAAGGGGTGGAGCGGAAACTGGACAGGGCTCTGTGGGGATTTACAGGCCTGCACCACGATGTGGGTTTTATGTGGCTCCACTCGGCGGTGGCCAATTACCGGCTGACAGGGAACGCAGAATCCCGAAACAGAGGCTTGCTGGCGGCCAGCATACTGGCTGGCAGATACAACCCTGCCGGCCGCTTTATCCGGGCCTGGAACCCGGACTGCGTGGAAGAAGGTCAGGACTGTACCGGGTGGATCATCGTGGATTCCATGATGAATATCCCGCTTCTGTACTGGGCTTCAAAAGAGGTAAATGATCCAAGATTTTATTATATAGCGAAGAACCACGCCGATACAGTCAGACGGACTTTGGTGCGGGAGGACGGCTCCTGCGGCCATATTGCCTGTCTGAATCCGGACACAGGGGAGCTGGAAAAGATCCTGACGGGGCAGGGGTACTCGGAAACCTCAGCCTGGTCCAGAGGTCAGTCCTGGATCCTCTACGGATTTGCCCTGAGCTACCGCTACACCGGGGATCCTGACTATCTGGACACGGCGAAAAAGACGGCCCATTACGTCATCGCCAACGCGGCTCTGACAGATTACGTGCCGCTGTGCGATTACAGACAGCCTGCAGAGCCGGCATATCTGGACGCATCCGCAGGATTGTGCGCCGCCTGCGGCCTTCTGGAGATCGCAGAACATGTGGGGGAGGAAGAAAAACGCTTCTACCGGGAACATGCTGAGCGGATGGTGAAAGGGATCGCAGAAAAATGCTGCGACTGGGATCCTGAGAGAGATTCCATTGTCCAGAATTGCAAAGTGGATTACCACAGCACCGGGGACCGGCAGACGGATCTGATTTATGCCGATTATTTTCTGGCAGAGGCAGTGCTGCGGCTGATGGGAAAGGAGTTTCTGATCTGGTAAACAGATATTGGCAGCGGAGATTTTTTGAAAATATGTAAGTACAGAAGGACTGCCGCATCGATGATTTGCGAAGCCATCGATGCGGCAGAATTTTTTTGTCCTTTTATATTTTTTAAACGCTTGAGGTATTCGGAAATGAAGTGTGGGTGACTGACGGAACATATTTGTATATGCGGGGGCCAGAGCGCGGCAGTGATCAGATTCTTTTTGAATATACATTGATGCCCAGTGATATGAAAACTTCAGTTTCTGCTGATAAGCTTAAAAAGGCCCAATTGGTTTCCGCACCTTTTTCTTATACAAAAGGCTGCCCAATGCTGAAAATGCCTTCTGGAGTTTGGCAGGGCGTTCGGAAGAATGCTATCAAAGATGTCTGTTTGATTTGCAAAATGACCGGAGGCAGCAACATCCATTTACAGACTCTGAAATAGAAAAGCGAATGTGCAAATTATTGATTGGCTTGATGGAAGAAAACGAAGCTCCAGAAGAGCAGTTTGCTCGATTTGGGCTGGAACGGAATTGAATTGTGTCAGGACATTCTGTTCAACATTTCTTATCTGCACAGATACTGGAATATTGAGAAAGATGGTAGTTATTGCCATCTTTTTTCTTTGGCATTTTTCTTAAAAATGTGAAGAGAACATCCCTATAACTGCAAATTATGAGAAGAATTCCTTTTTTTTATATGGAAAAATCGCTAAATTCCCAGATGAACAGTTGAAACTGAAGCACAAATGAGGTATTATGAAAAGAAACACAAGCCAGGGGTATTGACAGAAAATAGCCCTTGCGTTGAAAATATGACAGAAAATATGGAGGAGAGCGATTATGGAATGTAAAGTTGCGGTGATTTCCGGAGATGGAATCGGACCGGAGATTATCCGGGAAGCGAAAAAAGTACTGGATAAAGTGGGTCAGATTTATGGCCATACGTTTCATTATACAGAAGTTCTCATGGGCGGCTGTTCCATTGACGCTTACGGGGTTCCGCTTACCGATGAGGCTCTTGAGACAGCGAAAGCCAATGATGCGGTCCTTTTGGGAGCAGTCGGCGGAGATGTGGGAAATTCCCGCTGGTACCAGGTCGCTCCGAATCTAAGACCGGAAGCCGGACTTCTGGCGATCAGAAAGGGGCTGAATCTTTTCGCCAACATGCGCCCGGCATACCTGTATAAGGAGTTGGCAGATGCCTGCCCGCTCAAAAAAGAGATTATCGGCGACGGCTTTGATATGGTGATCATGAGAGAGCTGACAGGCGGGCTGTATTTTGGGGAGAGGTACACCAAAGAGATTGACGGGCTGATGACGGCAGTGGACACTCTTACATACAATGAGAACGAGATTCGCCGGATCGCTGTCAAGGCTTTTGATATCGCTATGAAGAGACGGAAAAAAGTGACCAGCGTTGACAAGGCCAATGTGCTGGACTCTTCCAGGCTCTGGAGAAAAGTGGTGGATGAGGTGGCAAAGGATTACCCTGAGGTTACGCTGAACCACATGCTGGTGGACAACTGCGCTATGCAGCTTGTCATGAATCCGGGCCAGTTTGATGTGGTGTTAACAGAGAATATGTTTGGCGATATTTTGTCTGACGAGGCCAGCATGATCACCGGCTCCATTGGGATGCTGTCGTCAGCCAGCCTGAACGAGACAAAATTCGGCATGTATGAGCCAAGTCACGGCTCCGCTCCGGATATTGCCGGAAAAGATATTGCAAATCCCATTGCCACAATTCTTTCAGCAGCTATGATGCTGCGATATTCCTTTGATCTGGATCAGGAGGCAGCGGCCGTTGAGGCGGCGGTTCAGAAGGTCCTGACAGAGGGATGGCGCACAGCTGACATTATGGCAGAGGGATGTACGAAAGTCGGAACCACCGAGATGGGCGATCTGATCGCCGCCAGAATATAGATGAGGAGGTAGGAAGATGAAAAGTGATGCAGTGAAAACGGGAATGCAGCAGGCGCCCCACCGCTCGCTGTTCAATGCTCTGGGAATGACCAAGGAGGAGATGGAGAGACCGCTGGTAGGCATTGTCAGCTCTTACAATGAGATCGTTCCGGGCCATATGAATCTGGACAAAATCGTTGAGGCCGTGAAAATGGGAGTGGCTATGGCAGGCGGTACGCCTATCGTATTCCCGGCAATTGCCGTCTGCGACGGCATTGCTATGGGCCATATCGGCATGAAATACTCCCTGGTCACCAGAGATCTGATCGCAGATTCCACAGAGTGTATGGCTCTGGCTCATCAGTTTGACGCTCTGGTCATGGTTCCCAACTGCGATAAAAATGTACCGGGCCTTCTCATGGCAGCAGCAAGGATCAATGTTCCTACGGTCTTTGTCAGCGGCGGTCCGATGCTGGCCGGCCATGTAAAAGGCCAGAAGCGCAGCCTTTCCAGCATGTTTGAGGCAGTGGGTGCCTACGCTGCCGGGACCATGACGGAGGAGGATGTACGGGAATTTGAAGAGAAGGTTTGTCCCACCTGCGGTTCCTGCTCCGGCATGTACACGGCCAACAGCATGAACTGTTTGACAGAGGTTCTGGGAATGGGACTGAGGGGAAATGGAACCATCCCGGCAGTCTACTCAGAGAGAATCAAGCTGGCAAAACATGCAGGCATGGCAGTTATGGAAATGTACAGAAGGAACATCCGGCCGAGAGACATTATGACAGAGGCAGCTTTCCGCAACGCTCTGACCATGGACATGGCCCTGGGATGTTCTACCAACAGCATGCTTCACCTTCCGGCTATTGCCCACGAAGCTGGCGTGGAGTTAAATGTAGACATTGCCAATGAGATCAGCGCTAGGACGCCGAACCTGTGCCACCTGGCTCCGGCTGGTCCCACTTATATCGAAGATTTAAACGAAGCCGGCGGTATTTACGCTGTTATGAACGAGATCAGCAAGCTTGGACTGCTGAATCTTGACTGTATGACAGTTACCGGAAAGACGGTAGGGGAAAATATCAAAGGCTGCGTCAATTTAAATCCGGAAGTCATTCGTCCGGTGGAAAATCCTTACAGCAAGACCGGCGGCATTGCCATCCTGAGAGGCAATCTGGCTCCCGATTCCTGCGTGGTGAAGCGCTCGGCTGTTGCGCCTGAAATGCTGAAACACGAGGGACCAGCCAGAGTGTTTGACTGTGAGGAGGACGCTATTGCGGCCATCAAAGGAGGAAAGATCGTAGCGGGGGATGTGGTTGTGATCCGCTATGAAGGACCAAAGGGCGGTCCCGGAATGAGGGAGATGCTGAATCCCACCTCCGCCATCGCAGGCATGGGCCTTGGCTCCACGGTTGCCCTGATTACGGACGGCCGTTTCTCCGGTGCTTCCAGGGGCGCATCCATAGGCCACGTTTCTCCTGAAGCTGCCGTTGGCGGCCCCATCGCCTTGGTAGAAGAAGGGGATATTATATCGATTGACATTGACAATCATCAGATTAACGTAAAGGTTTCGGATGAAGAGCTGGCAGCCAGAAAGGCGAAATGGCAGCCCAGGACGCCTCAGGTGACCACAGGGTATCTGGCCCGTTACGCCAGCCTTGTCACTTCGGCAGACAAGGGGGCTGTATTGAAATCAAAATAAAGAGGGGAGCGGCAGCTAATGAGTAAATTGACAGGTGCGGAAATCGTAATAGAGTGTTTAAAAGAACAGGGTGTAGATACCGTGTTCGGGTATCCCGGAGGCGCTATCTTAAATATATATGACGCATTGTATAAACATCAGGATGAGATCACTCATATCCTGACCTCCCACGAGCAGGGAGCCTCCCATGCTGCTGATGGCTATGCCAGAGCAACGGGAAAGGTGGGAGTATGTCTGGCCACTTCCGGGCCAGGAGCAACCAATCTGGTTACCGGGATCGCCACAGCGTACATGGATTCGATACCCGTAGTGGCGATTACCTGCAATGTAGGTGTCAGTCTTTTAGGAAAAGACAGCTTTCAGGAAGTTGATATTGCCGGCGTAACCATGCCGATTACGAAATACAATTTTATTGTAAAGGACGTCAACCGTCTAGCTTCTGTTATAAGAAGAGCCTTTACCATCGCAGAGAGCGGCCGGCCCGGTCCGGTGTTGGTGGACATTACAAAAGACGTCACAGCCGCTGAGTGTGAATATGAGTATCAGGCCCCCCAGGAAGTCCTTCCCCAGACGGATACGATTCGGGAAGAGGACATCGAACAGGCGGAGGAACTGATCCGAAAGGCTCAGAAGCCTTTTATCCTGGTAGGCGGCGGTGCAGTGATCTCCGGCGCGGCGGATGAGCTGAGAGCATTTGCAAAGAAGATCCAGGCCCCTGTGGCCGATACCCTTATGGGAAAGGGAGCCTTTGACGGGACCGACGAGCTGTACACCGGGATGGCCGGAATGCACGGCACCAAGGCTTCCAACTTCGGCATCACAGAGTGCGATCTCCTGATCGCCATCGGAGCCAGGTTCAGCGACCGCGTCACGGGAAATGCTTCCAAATTTGCATCCAATGCCAAGATCCTTCACATCGATGTGGATCCGGCGGAGATCAACAAAAATATTCGCAGCTTTGCCAATCTGATCGGTGATGCCAAGGTGATTCTGAGAAAGCTCAACGCCAGGTTGGATCCTATGAATCATGACGAGTGGATCATGCACATCGAGCGTCTGAAAGATATGTATCCGCTGCGGTACAATAAAAACCAGCTTACCGGTCCCTTTATTATGGAGAAGATCTATGAGCTTACCGGCGGAGATGCTGTCATTGTCACGGAAGTAGGACAGAACCAAATGTGGGCGGCCCAGTATTACAAATACAAAACGCCAAGAACCTTTATCAGCTCCGGCGGTCTGGGAACCATGGGTTACGGCCTGGGAGCTGCCATCGGCGCGAAGCTAGGACGGAAAGATAAGACGGTAATCAACATTGCGGGAGACGGCTGCTTCAGAATGAATATGAATGAGCTGGCTACAGCTACTCGCTATAACATCCCGGTGATAGAAGTTATTATGAACAATCACGTTTTGGGTATGGTGCGCCAGTGGCAGGACCTGTTCTACGGCAAGAGATATTCACATACAGTCCTTAATGACCAGGTGGATTTTGTGAAGCTGGCTGAGGCTATGGGGGCCAAGGGCTACCGGGTTGAAAAGATGGAAGACTTTGAGCCGGTCTTTAAAGAGGCGGTGGAGCTGAATATCCCCGTACTCATCGACTGTCAGATCGCCTGCGACGACAAGGTCTATCCTATGGTTTCGCCGGGAGCGCCGATCTCAGATGCATTTGACGATGTGGATCTGAAGATTTGATGGAAAAGATTGAGCTGAGGGCGTCCACAACAGGATTTTTGACACTGTCAAAGAAAATGATTGTGCGTCTCCGGCTTGACCATAAAATAAGGAAATGAAAAGAGGAGGAAATGGTTATGAGCAGGGTATACAATTTTTCAGCCGGGCCGGCGGTCCTGCCGGAGGAAGTCTTGAAAGAGGCAGCAGAGGAGATGCTGGATTACAGAGGATGCGGCATGTCTGTGATGGAGATGAGCCACCGTTCCAAGATGTTTGAAGAGATTATCCAGACTGCAGAGGCAGATCTGAGAGACCTGATGGGAATTCCCGAGAATTACAAGGTTCTTTTCATGCAGGGTGGAGCCAGTCTGCAGTTTGCTATGGTTCCTATGAACTTTATGAAAAATAAAGTTGCGGATTACATCATTACCGGACAGTGGGCAAAAAAGGCATGGAATGAGGCAAAGTTATTCGGAACTGCCAACGCGGTGGCATCAAGCGCGGATAAAACATTCTCTTACATACCGGATTGTTCCGATCTGCCAATATCAGAAGACGCCGATTACGTATATATCTGTGAAAACAATACCATCTACGGCACAAAATTTAAAACGCTGCCAAACACCAAGGGAAAACCCCTTGTAGCAGACATTTCCTCCTGTTTTCTGTCAGAACCCGTAGATGTGGAAAAATACGCTATGCTTTACGGCGGCGCCCAGAAAAATGTAGGCCCTGCAGGCGTTGTAATTGCAGTAATCCGCGAAGATATGATCACAGAAGATGTTCTTCCTGGAACGCCTACCATGATGCGCTATAAGACCCACGCCGATGCAGGATCTCTGTACAATACTCCGCCGGCATACGGCATTTATATCTGTGGCAAGGTATTCAAATGGATCAAAAACCGCGGCGGCCTGGAGGCAATGAAGGAATACAATGAGAAGAAGGCTAAACTTTTGTACGATTTCCTGGATCAGAGTAAGCTGTTTACCGGAACGGTAGAAAAGAAAGACCGCTCTCTGATGAATGTTCCCTTTGTGACCGGAGATACCGATCTGGATGCTTTGTTTGTAAAAGAGGCAAAGGCGGCCGGTCTGGAAAATCTAAAGGGTCACCGGACTGTAGGCGGTATGAGAGCCAGCATTTACAACGCAATGCCTATGGCTGGTGTGGAAAAACTTGTGACGTTTATGGAAGACTTTGAGAAAAAGCATCAGAAATAGGAGAGGGAGGAGTTTATTATGAATAAGATTCATTGCCTGAATGCAATATCTGCTCAGGGAACCGCACTTTTGACAGATAATTATCAGCTTACAGACAATCTGGCGGAGGCTAACGGAATCTTAGTCCGGAGTGCCGCCATGCATGATATGGAATTCCCTGATGGCCTTCTGGCCATCGCCAGGGCAGGTGCGGGGGTTAACAATATCCCCCTGGACAAATGCGCCGAGCAGGGCATCGTGGTGTTCAATACCCCAGGGGCCAACGCCAATGCGGTGAAAGAGCTGGTAATCGGTGCGATGATGCTGGCGGCCAGAGATATCCTAGGTGGCATTGCATGGTGCCGTGACAATAAGAATGACGAAGCCATTGCAAAATCTACGGAGAAGAATAAAAAGAAATTTGCCGGTACAGAGATCAAGGGCAAGAAGCTGGGCGTCATCGGACTGGGCGCTATCGGCGCTGAGATAGCCAATGCCGCTGCCGCTCTGGGTATGGAAGTGCTGGGCTATGATCCTTTTATCTCTGTAAAGGCCGCATGGCAGCTATCCAGAGAGGTACGCCCTGTCAGCTCGGTAGACGTTATCTATAAAGAATGCGATTATATTACGATTCACGTTCCTGCCACCAGCAGCACCAAGGGAATGATTGATAAAGATGCGATTGATAAGATGAAAGAAGGAGTCGTTTTCCTCAACTTCTCCAGGGATGCTCTGGTGGATGAAGACGCTATGGCGGAGGGGCTGGCTTCCGGAAAAGTGAGAAAGTATGTTACAGATTTCCCGGATACGAAAGTGGTGAATATGGAAAACGCCATTGTGATTCCCCATCTGGGCGCTTCCACGGAAGAGGCGGAGGACAATTGCGCCACCATGGCGGTGATGGAGATGATGGATTACCTGGAGAACGGAAATATCCAGAATTCTGTCAACTATCCGGCCTGTGACATGGGCGTCTGCCACACTGCAGCCAGAGTTGCTGTCCTCCACAGGAATATTCCTAACATGTTAGGCCAGATTACAAGTATTATGGCGGCTGAAAATGTGAACATTTCGGATATGACCAATAAGAGCCGGGATAAGGTGGCGTACACGCTGCTGGATCTGGAAAGCGTTCCTGGAGCCGAGGCCCTGGAAAAGCTGAGAGCTGTAGACGGCATCTTGCGGGTGCGTCTGGTGAAGGGCTGAGAGTTAGAAAGACTGAGAAAGGGACGCTTATGGCAATTGTGAAACCATTTTTCTGCATCCGTCCGGCCGCGGGCCTGGCGGAGCAGGTTGCGTCTCTGCCCTATGATGTGTACAGCAGGGCGGAGGCGAGAAAGGCAGCGGAGAAAAATCCGCTGTCCTTTTTGAATATTGACCGGCCTGAGACACAGTTCCCGGAAGATACCGACATGTATGGAGCAGAAGTGTATCAGAAAGCCAGAGAGCTTCTGGAGGCGCGTATCCGGGAGGGCATTTTTACAGAAGACAAAACAGAAAAGTTTTTTATCTATGAGCTGACAATGAACGGACACAGCCAGACCGGAATTACGGCTTGCTGTTCCGTGGATGACTATATCAGCGGTGTGATTAAAAGACATGAGAACACGCGGGAAGAGAAAGAACAGGACCGCATTTGCCATGTGGATGTAGTCGGTGCCCACACGGGGCCGATTTTTTTGGCTTACCGTCCGGAGAGAGAGCTGAACCGTCTGGTTGCTCAGGTGAAGGATGAAACGCCCCTTTATGATTTTGCTGCGGAAGATGGGATTGTGCACAGGATCTGGGCGATAGAGAATCCGGCGATTGCAGAAGCCGTGGAAACGCTTTTTCAGCAGATCCCGGCTCTTTATATTGCGGATGGACACCACAGAGCCGCCTCGGCCGTTAAAGTGGGATTGAAACGGCGAACAGAGAACCCATCTTATACAGGAAAAGAGTCGTTCAATTACTTTCTGGCAGTGCTGTTCCCTGCAGACCAGCTTAAAATTCTGCCCTACAACCGTGTGGTAAAAGATCTGAACGGTCTGACTCCAGAGGAATTTTTTAAGGAAGCGGAGAAATCGTTTGAGATTTCGCGAGTAAGCACAGAATCGGCAGCGCCGGAGAAAAAAGGCGAATTTGGTATGTTCCTGGACGGCTGCTGGTACCGTCTGACAGCAAGACCGGAGGTGAGAAGCGAGGATCCGGTTGCCGGGTTGGATGTTTCCATTCTTCAGGACTTTCTACTGGGGCCGGTTTTGGGCATTGGGGACCCTAAGACAGACAAGAGGATTGACTTTATCGGGGGTATCCGGGGCCTGGCAGAGCTGGAACGCCGTGCTGGTTCGGATATGCGCGTTGCGTTTTCCATGTATCCGACCTCGATGGAGGAGCTTCTGAGGGTGGCAGATGCCGGACAGTTGATGCCGCCAAAATCTACCTGGTTTGAACCGAAGCTTAGAAGCGGGCTGTTTATCCACAGACTAGACAGATAAAAATAACGAAAAGGGTACGCACTCGTTGATGCGTACTCTTTTGCTTATGAGGACTGCCTGGAGAAAAGCTCTGTCAGCCTTGCGAGGCAGTGAGCGATTTCCTCCTGCTCTGCTTCATTGTAGCAGGTCAGCAGGGACAAGACATCCTGGGACATCTGTTTTTTTGTTTCATCCAGTAGCTGCCGGCCTTTAGAGGTGAGATTGATATAAACCTGGCGCCGGTTTTCATGGTTGTGTGAGCGCTCTACCAGCTCCTTTTCTTCTAAAGAATTGACAAGTTGGGTTAACTGCTGCTTGGCGATGTTAACTTCTTTGGCCAGAGCAGACATGGTCAGAGGCCTATCTGGAGAGAACTCAAGGGCTGCAAGAATGCGGAAGGCCACAGAATCGATTTTGACGGGAGTCCTATTGCCAAATCGATTTCGAAGCATTAAAGCAAATTGGATAGAGAAATCAACAAAACATTCTGCTGTATATTCCGGATTCATGAGGCTGCCTCCTTATTAGAATGTAAAATGTGTCTATGTTGTACCATAAAGATTAAATAAAGTCAATAAAAATAAAAAGTAAATAAATATTTACCATATTATATTGACAAAAGATGAAAATCCGATTATTTTTAGTATAATCCCCGGCATGCTATGGAGATGATTTTTGATCAGATTGTTGCGGGAGGACTATAAAAAGGAGAATATCGTTTATGGATATGAAAGAAAAAAAGCCGGCTCATCAGGGACCGGATAAGAATTCAATGAAGCCGTTTCTCTACTACTACCTGATCGTAGTGGTGGTTTTGATGGTGATTAACGCTCTGGGATTTTCTTCTCTGTTTCAAAGAGAGGTCCGGGAGGTTCCCTATAATGAGCTGATCCGTCAGGTTGATGAAGGCAACATCAGTATGATTTCAAAAGATGACAACAGCCTGGTGTTTATAGCAAAAGATGAGCAGGGGCGGGAGAACATCTACAAGACGGGAATCTGGACCTGGCCGGATGAAGCGCTGGATTCCAAGCTGGAAGAACAAAATGTAGTCCGTGTGGCGGAGATTCCCACTGAACCGAATCCTGTCATGAATGCCCTTCTCTCCTGGGTTTTGCCTCTGGTGCTGTTTGTTATTATTGGACAGATTCTGTCCCGGTCTCTGGCAAAGAGAATGGGCGGCAATGCTATGACATTTGGCAAGTCCAATGCAAAAATTTATGCAGAGAATGAGACGGGAAAGACCTTTGCCGATGTGGCTGGTGAGGAGGAGGCAAAAGAGGCGTTAAAAGAAATCGTAGATTTTCTCCATAACCCCAAAAAGTATGCGGATATCGGAGCAACGCTTCCCAAAGGAGCTCTGCTGGTAGGCCCCCCTGGAACCGGTAAAACCCTTCTGGCCAGAGCGGTCGCCGGGGAGGCCCATGTGCCTTTCTTTTCCATTTCCGGTTCTGAATTTGTAGAAATGTTTGTCGGTATGGGCGCGGCCAAGGTGAGAGACCTGTTTAAACAGGCTAATGAAAAGGCCCCCTGTATCGTATTCATTGATGAGATTGACACCATCGGAAAAAAACGTGACGCGGGAGCCATGGGTGGAAATGACGAAAGAGAACAGACACTAAACCAGCTCCTGACAGAGATGGACGGTTTTGATGGAAGAAAAGGCGTAGTGATTCTGGCGGCTACTAACCGTCCGGAATCTCTTGACAAAGCGCTGTTAAGGCCAGGGCGGTTTGACCGGAGAATCCCGGTGGAGCTGCCTGATTTAAAAGGGCGAGAAGCGATTCTCAAGGTGCACGCTGCCAACGTAAAGCTGTCAGACAACGTAGATTTTAATTCTATTGCAAGGGCGACTTCAGGCGCCAGTGGGGCAGAACTTGCCAATATTGTCAATGAGGCCGCTCTGAGGGCTGTCCGAATGGGCAGGGGAATCGTTCTCCAGGAGGATCTGGAGGAGAGCGTGGAGGTGGTCATTGCCGGGTACCAGCGCAAGGATGCATCGGTATCGGAAAATGAGAAAAAAATCGTGGCCTACCATGAGATCGGCCATGCCCTGGTGGCGGCGAAGCAGAGCCACTCAGCCCCGGTTCACAAGATCACTATCATCCCTCGAACCTCAGGAGCCCTGGGCTATACCATGCAGGTGGAGGAAGGCGAGCGCTTCTTGATGAGTCAGGAGGAAGCTCTGAACAAGATCGCAACTCTGACAGGCGGCCGTGCCGCGGAGGAAGTGATTTTCCATTCTATCACCACCGGAGCCAGCAATGACATCGAGCAGGCGACCAAGCTGGCCAGGGCGATGGTGACGCGGTACGGAATGAGCAGCCATTTTGGCATGGTAGCATTAGAAACCGTGACAAACCAGTACCTGGGCGGAGACTCTTCCCTGGCCTGCTCACCGGAGACTGCCAAGGAGATCGACGATGAAGTGGTAGAGATGGTGAAGCAGCAGTATGACAAAGCTAAGAAAATTCTGGAAGAAAACGAATCAAAACTTCATGAGCTGGCCACGTATCTGTTGGAGAAAGAAACCATTACCGGAGAAGAGTTTATGCAGATTTTGAACAGGGAAGAGGCAAGGGGCGACTGTTGAGAGACAGAGACAACAATATAGAGAAAAGTAAGAGAAAGGGGCGGTTTGTACTGCCTCTTTTCAAGTCTGTATGGGAAAAAGAACTTGACATAAAAAGTAAAAAGAGTTACAATACGCTCGTAATAAATGTAACAATTACGTAATATTTAAGACGAATTTGTAATGATTGGGAGCGTATATATGGATAAATGGAAACAGATAGCGGGCCTTTTTGCGGTCTGCACAGTTATGACGGCGACACCGTTCTCCGCCTCGGCAGCTACGATCAACAATGCTACTCTCCTGCAGCACGGGCCTGGAAGCGAGACCGCCCAGTACCTGGTTAAGGTGACGGCAGACTCGGCGGTGATCAGCACGGATGTTGACGGGGAGAATCTTCTGCTGACGGCAGACAAGGATGACGAGTTTCCCCTTCTGGAGAAGTCGGACGAGGACGGCTGGCTGAAAGTACAGGTGGGCGACGAGGAAGGCTATCTGTTGGATGAGAGCAGCGCCAGCCTGGAGGAAGCTGAAGAAGAAGAACTTGAGACGGCCGCAGCTGCGGCTGGGGAGAGCCTCAGTCAGGCGAGGCAGAGGGCGGCCGAGCAGGAAGCTGCGGCTGCGGCGGCCAACAGGCGGCAGGCTCTGGTCCAGTACGCCATGCAGTTTTTAGGGTGCAGATACCGTGATGCCGGAACCAGTCCGGCGACAGGGTTTGACTGCTCTGGATTTACATATTACATAATGAAGACAGGCGCAGGTCTGACTCTGCCCAGGTCTTCCAGAACCCAGGCTAACGCCGGCATTGCAGTCAGCGTCGACCAGATGCAGCCCGGCGACCTGCTCTTTTACGGAGGCAGCGTCAATTCCATCAACCATGTGGGGATGTATATAGGAAATGGCCAGATCATCCATGCGTCTACCTATTCCACCGGCGTGAAGCTGTCCCCCTGGAATTACCGGACGCCTGTGAAAATTGTTAATGTATTAGGATAAGGCAGTGACAGCCCTGCGGAAGGCGAGCTTTTCGGAGCTTTGACCCTCTGCGGGGTTGTTTTTATTTGTGCGTTTCTGCTATACTGTGGAAGAGAAAAACGTTTGCTGCAGGATATGAGGGGTAAAAGATAAAGGAGGGGGCGGGATGAAGTTCGACCTTTATAAGATGCGTGACAAATATAAACTCAGTGATACGGAACAAAAACTGCTGGCATTTATTTTAGAGCACCACGAAGAGGCGCTTTCGATGGGGGTGCGCCAGATTGCAGCGAGAAATTTTGTTTCTCCGGCGCTGGTGATAAAATTGTCAAAAAAGATGGGATTTACAGGATTTACAGATATGGTATACCGGCTAAACTTCCTGATTCAGAATCGGGCGAGAAACCGCAACCATACATCGTCTCTGACCAGCTTTATTGGAAATATTGAATCGGGACGTCTCAATGGTTTCCTGGAACTGCTCGATAGACACAGAAACGATGTAATTTTAATTACTTCTACAGGATTTTGTTCCCCGGTAGCGGAATTTATTGCCAGAAAACTTTTGGTCAGGGGATACCGCTGCATTCAGAGCAATGCATATGGAGTCTACGATAAGAACCCGCTGGGAGCGGGGCTGATGATTGCAATTTCGAAAAGCGGAGAAACAGATACGATTACGCGGGTCGTGGATTATGGGAAGGAAAATGGAGTGGATATTATTTCATTTACCGGGGAACAGAGCAATCACATTGCGCGCTGCTCTACCGTAAACATTCCCATTTTAGATGACCAGGCACTGGACGACCGGAACATGGAGGCAAATTACTTTTATGCCCGGGTTATGATTGTATTTGAATATCTTATGGATCAGCTGCTCTGCGAATGGTAGGGCAGCTTTTTATTTACTGCTGTGAAAGCTCTGTCAAGCGCCGATGTCGCTGCAAGCGACACATTCAGCCTTCGGAAATGTGTGCAAAGTAAACATGTTTACTCTTGGGTCAACCCGTTTGTAAACGGCTCAAATCTATTTCTTTCTTTTTTTGTCTATGGTACAGTATGAGTACAAAACATCCCGGGAAAATTTAATAGGTTTTAGGAGGAAAAGGGAATGAAAGATAACATCGTGGGCGCGATGCAGAAGTTTGCAAAGGCAATGATTGGCCCGGTACTGTTTCTGCCGATCGTAGGAATGACGATTGCGCTGACTGCAGTGGCAACGAATGCTGCATTTGTAACAGAAGGCGGAATTATTTGGACCATCGGAAAATTTTTTAACGGAATGTTAAATTCCATCATGAACAACCTGAGCATTCTGTTCTGTATTGGGATCGCTATGGGACTGGCAAAAAAGAAAAAGGCGGAAGCGGCGTTCGTCTCCGTAATGTCTTATATCATGTTCCTGGGAGCAAACAGCAAATGGCTGGAACTGTCCGGAAGAATGGCAGAGGGCGCGGCAGCCGGAGATCTGTATGGAACCGGCCAGACTATTCAGCTGGGATTTCATGTGACAGATATGGGCGTATTTCTTGGAATGATCCTTGGGGTACTGGTCGCTCTGGTGCACAATAAATACTGCGATACCGAGTTTAAGGGCGGCTTCGCGCCATACGGAAACAGCAAACTGGTATTTATAATTATGATTCCTATTGTAGCAGTGTTTTCGATTGTCATTACTTATGTATGGCCGATTGTTGCAAATGGTATTACGGCGCTGACTGGATTTATGAGCGCAGCCGGAGCACTGGGCGTGTTTGTCTATGGATTCCTGAACCGTTTCCTGGTGCCGACTGGGCTGCATCATCTGATCTGGTCCCCGTTCCTTTACTCGGCAGTAGGCGATCAGATGGTGATCGCAGGGGAGAATGTGATTGGCGCGAAGCCGGTATTTTTGGCTCTGCTGAGCGATCCCAGCATTACTACAATGCCGGATTCTGCCAGATTCCTGACTTATGGACTGGTAAAAACCTTTGGCGTGATCGGTGTTGCACTGGCGTTTTATGTGACTGCCAGGAAAGCAAAAAGAGCTAACCTGAAAGCGCAGTTAATCCCCTCAACGCTGACGGCAGTGATTGCAGGGATTACGGAACCGCTGGAATTTACTTTCATCTTTGCAGCGCCGGTTCTGTGGTTTGTCTACTCTGTTATAGATGGACTGTTTCAGATGATTACTTATATTGTGGGGGTTCGTGTCTGTGCAACAAACGGTATTCTGGACTTCCTGGTCTTAAATCTTCCGGCTGGAATTGAAAGAACCCACTGGCCCGTTTACATATTGATCGGTCTTATAGAAATCGCAGTCCTTTTTGTGGTCTTTAAGTTTATGATCGAGAAGCTGAATTTAAAGACTCCTGGGCGGGAAGATGACGAAGAGACGATTGATCTCCAGGCAAACGCGGCAGCCGTCAAAGCGGAAATGAAGCGGCGTCAGGGGCAGGGGAAAGCCGGTGACCAGGAAAAAGCGGAAGCGATTATCGCAGGTCTGGGAGGCCGCGGCAATATTCTTACCATAGACAACTGCTTCTCCAGACTCAGGGTTGAAGTGAGAGATATTTCTGCAATTAATGAAGCAGCCCTGAAAGAAACCGGAGCGGCCGGAATTGTGAAAAAAGGAACGAATGTCCAGGTCGTCTATGGACTTGGAATCAATAAGATTCGCACTATAGTGGATGATGCTCTGGGCAATCATGATCTCTCGGAATCCTGAGTGATCACAGCCAGCAGACGCAGACGTTGAACCTTGAAAAGTAAATATTATCTAAAAAGTGAAAAAT
>CAJFOF010000090.1 GCA_904395885.1 uncultured Lachnospiraceae bacterium | reverse complement strand
CTGGAAATATGCGGCAGCAGGAGAGGGCGCCGTCTGAGGAAAACGAGGCAGGCAGCATTGGCTCTGAGGAAGAGACTGCCTGAGCCCCAAAAAGAGCTGGAGGAATGGGAAGATTCCGTCCGGCTCTTCTGCTGTTTATCAGAGGTTTGTCCAAAGCGGTTTAGAACCTGCCGGACAGATCTAACTGAGAAAAGGGGATCACAGGGGCGGGATCAGCTCTGTGGTCTCCGATGATTTTTTCCATCCAGACCATGTGGTACCAGCGACCGAATTTGTACCCGCACTGGTAAAAGGTTCCTGCCAGCCGGTACCCCAGGTGGGCGTGGAACTGGACGCTGTTTTTTGTCAGATATTCATCCTCAGTGTCCGGATAACCGATGCAGGCGTACAGATTCAGAATATTCTGCTGCCTGGAGATCTCCTCCAGAGAGGCGTACAGCCGCCTGCCGATGCCCATTTTCCGGCAGTCCTCCCGGAGATAGATGGAAGTCTCCGCTGCCCAGCTATATGCAGCTCTCCCTACAAACGGACCGGTATAGGCGTAACCTAAGATTTCACCGTCTTTCTCTGCTACAAGATAGGGATATTTTTTTAAGGTATTTTCAATTCTTCTTTTGAATTCCTCTAAACTCGGCACATCATATTCAAAGGTGATTGCCGTTTTTTCCACGTAGGGTGTATAGACTTTTAACAATTCTTCTGCATCGTCAATGGCAGCGGTGCGGATCTTAACTGTCTGATCTTCCATGGTTTTATTCCTCCCAAAATATAAAGAATAACAAGGCAGAGAAAAGCATCCCTGCGACCCTGCACCATCATACTACCGCATCGGCTGGGAAATCAAGCAGAACTTGGAGATTTTGACAGAATAAGTCGGAAAATGAACATAAAACACCGTCTTTTTTACAGAGACAGAGAAAGCCGGATGCTATAATCACCATAGAAATAAGACATGCGTAAGTAAGGAGGTCATTATGGCGCAGAAAGGAGAAGTGCTGGTAGAGGTCAGGGACATGTGCAAAAACTTCGGTGTTACCGTGGCTCTGAATCATGTAAATATTCAGTTTAAGCGGGGCGAGATCCGGGGGCTGATCGGAGAGAACGGGTCTGGAAAATCCACAGTCTCATCGATTATTGCAGGGATCCAGTCGGCTACCAGCGGGGAGATGTTTTATAAGGGAAAGCCGTGGAAACCGGCAACCAGCCTTGAGGCTTCCAGCAACGGCATCGGCATGATCGTTCAGGAGGCGGGAACGATCCCTGGGATCACGGTTGCGGAAAATATTTTTCTGGGAAACTATAAGCCTTTTAAAAAGGGCCCCTTCGTCGACCGGGGAAAGATGAATGCTGCTGCAAAAGCTGCATTAGAAAAAGTCGGGATTACCAACATTAACCCTGCTTTCCCAACTTCCCGTTATGACATGCAGGAGCGGAAGCTGATCGAAATCGCCAAAGTAATGGCAGGTGATCCGGAATTGTTCATAGTGGATGAGACAACGACGGCTCTTTCTCACAGCGGCCGGGAACTTCTCTATCAGATCATGCATAAGGCCGCAGAAAGCGGGAAAGCAGTTGTTTTTATCAGCCACGATCTGGCAGAATTGATGGAACACTGCGATACGCTGACGATTCTCCGGGACGGGGTGATCATTGACAGTCTGGAGAAGAAAGACTTTGAGGCCAATGATATCAAACACAAAATGGTGGGTCGTGAAGTAAAAGATAACTATTACCGCTCAGACAATGACGGATATGAAGATGAGGTGGTGCTGAAGGCCGACTGCATTACTACCATGAAGGATCTTCTCTGTTTCAGCCTGGAGCTGCACCAGGGGGAGATCCTGGGGATCGGCGGTCTGTCAGAATGCGGAATGCACGGGCTTGGCAGAGCGCTGTACGGTCTGGACGAAGTGGTGGACGGACAGGTAGTGCTGACGAAAGACAATGTGGTGGTAAAAAATGCGGAGACGGCTTTCCGCCACAAAATGGGTTATGTTTCCAAAAACAGGGATCAGGAGTCTCTGGAGCTGAACGCCTCCATTGGAGCAAACATTCAGAGTGTAGGGTATCGGAAGAACCGGATTTTCGGACCGTTTATTTCTGGCAAGAAGGAGAAGAAGTATGCCGAGCTGATGGTAGATGAGCTGGCGATCAAATGCGTCAGTATCTGGCAGCCGGTGAGAGCCATGTCCGGAGGAAATAAACAGAAGGTTGTTTTTGGAAAGTGGATCGCTGACGATGCAGACATTTTGATTTTAGACTGTCCCACCCGAGGCGTGGATATCGGTGTAAAGGCGTCTATGTATCAACTGATTTACGATATGAAAAAGCGCGGAAAATCCATTATCATGATTTCGGAAGAAATGCCGGAGCTGACTGGTATGGCGGATCGCCTGCTGATTATGAAGGACGGAAAGATTAATGGAGAGTTTTTCCGAAAAGACGGCTACCATGAACACGAACTGATTGAATGTATGATTTAAGGAGGAGGGGAAGAATGACAAATACTGCAGCAGTAAAGGCGGCACCCAGGTTAAACCTGGCAGACCGGATCGATATTATTAAAAATAAGCGGATGTTTTCTCTCGCGTTTCCCTTGAGTATCCTCATCCTGCTGATTCTGATCTTTGGTCTGGCAACAGGAGGGGCTTTCTTCAGAGCTTCTGTGCTGAAGGGGCTGTTTGATCAGACTCTGATCATAGGGACTATGGCGACCGCTGTATCGTTTATCTATACTACGGGAAATCTGGACATTTCTGTCGGTTCTG
>CAJFOF010000089.1 GCA_904395885.1 uncultured Lachnospiraceae bacterium | reverse complement strand
TTACCCTGGTGTACGGACGCTTGACAGGGCTTTCATAGTAAAAAACAGGACATGCCGTAAGGCATGTCCTGCAATCCAGCGCGCCAGAGAAGATTCGAACTCCCGACACTACGGTCCGTAGCCGTATGCTCTATCCAGCTGAGCTACTGACGCACACCTCTGTCGTATCTGCCATCAGGCTTCCTCAACAGCGCAAAAATAATTATATACGAACTCCCAATAAAAGTCAATGATTTTTTGGAAAAAATTTGACAATTGTGTTGAGCCTTACAATTTAATGGATCTCGCATAATCGTTTCCGGATAGGGGGTTTCTCTCTTGAAATTTCTTTGCGTAGTGCATATAATGGGAACCATGGACGAAAATACAATATACCGGGAGACGGTAATCGAAGTAAAACTGGACAGAATTGCATATAATGTTGAGCAGATCCGCGCCATGGTCGGAAAGGATGTAAAAATTGCTGCTGTTGTAAAAGCCAACGGCTATGGACATGGAGCGGTAGGGATTGCCCCTACGATTATGGAGCATGGAGGCGATCTGCTCTGCGTGGCGACTCTGTCTGAGGCCATTGAATTGAAGCGGGCCTATCCCCAGTATCCCGTGCTGATAATGGGACTGACGGCGGATGAATATCTGCCTTACGTTCTGCAGTACGGGATTCTGCAGACAGTTGATTCTCTCAGACAGGCTAAAGTATTGAACGAGCTGGCAGAACAGGCCGGGACGACTGCAGGAATTCATATCAAATATGACACTGGTTTTCATCGAATCGGTTTTCCGGACAGAGAAGAGAGCTTGAGAGAGATCGAAGAAATCAGTAAAATGGCAGGTCTGAGAATTGAGGGGATTTTTTCCCATCTGGTTCTTTTGGATGATGAATCGAATCTAAAACAGTACCGTGCGTTTACCGACGCGATTGAAAAGCTGAGAGCCAGGGGGATAGAATTGCCCTGCTGTCATCTGGCGGATTCCATCGCTTCAGTGGATTATCCGGAATATCGGATGGACATGATTCGGGCCGGGGCGATCATCTATGGATTGAAAGGGTTCCACAAAGGAACTTTGGATATCCGACAGGCGCTGACGTTTAAGACCCGAATCAACCACATTACAGAGATTCGGGCTGGAGAAGGGGTCAGCTATGATTTTATGTGGCGTGCAGAGAAAGATACCCGGATCGGAACGTTGCCTTTTGGGTATGCAGACGGTTTCCCGAGAAATTTGCGAGGCAAAGCGCTGGTTACGATCAGGGGCAAGAGAGTTCCCATTGTCGGGGTCCTCTGCATGGATCAGTGCATGGTGGATCTGGGAGAAGTGCCTGAGGCAGAATTGGGGGATGAGGTAATCATCTATGGTGATGGCAAGGAAGGAACACTGGATATTCAGGAGGTCAGCCAGTTGGCTGAGACGAACAAAAATGATATTGTTTCCCGGCTGACAGCAAGACCGCCACGCATCTATACAGAAGATGGGAAGATCGTGGCGGTAAAGACTATGCTGGGGGAGACAGGGAGGTATTGATGAGTCAGGAAAGAATGTGGACAGACGGATGGCTGAAAGAGGAAATAGACTCTATACAGCCGATGCTGATTGAGATAAGGAGAAGGCTCCACGAACATCCGGAGTTGGGAACCGGGGAATATGAGACAGGAGCGATCATCCGGGAATATCTGGATAAATGGGAAATTCCATTTTGCTATCCCTGCGCTGATACGGGAATTGTGGCTATTGTAGAGGGAAAAGGAGACGGATGCGGCCCCCTGGTTACGGTAGGTCTGAGAGCCGATATGGATGGCCTTCCTCTTGAGGAAGATATTTCAAGGCCTTATTGTTCTAAAAATCCCGGGGTTATGCACGCATGCGGCCATGATGCTCATATGACGATTGCGTTAGGTGTTGCCTGGATTCTGAAAAAGTATGAAGACAAGTGGAAAGGGGCAGTGAAGATATTCTTCCAACCGGCAGAGGAAACATGCGGAGGCGCAGAACGGATGGTGGAGGAAGGGTGTATGGAAAATCCTCATGTGGATTACGTTTTGGGTCTTCATATGATGCCTACTTATGAATACGGGGAGGTAGAATTGAAATACGACGATTTAAATGCCTCTTCTGATGAAATAAAGCTGGTGATTCGAGGAAAAAGCTGCCATGGGGCATATCCTGACGGGGGGATTGATGCCATCGTTGAGGCGGCGGCAGTGGTTCAGGGGCTCCAGACCCTGGTAAGCCGCAAAACCTCTCCATTTCAGAATATCGTCCTGTCTCTGGGAACGATCCAGGGGGGAACGGCGGCCAATGTGATAGCAGATGAGGTAGTGCTGACAGGAACCTTAAGGACGACTGACCCTGAGACGAGAAAAAACGCCAAGACATACATATCCAATATGGTACAGCAGATCTGCAGCGCTTTCGGAGGCGATGGGGAGGTTGTCTTCACCCCAGGCTACGATGCCCTGATCAATACCAATGAGATCGTGGACATAGTGATTGATACGGTTTCCCAGGTTCTTGGCAGGGAACATATTCATTTTAAGCCCTATCCGAGCTTGGGGGTAGAGGATTTTTCCTTCTTTTTAAACAAGGCACCGGGGGCATTCTATCATTTGGGGTGTGCCTGCAAAGAAAAAGGGATCGATGCACCTCTGCATAATCAGAATTTTGACATTGACGAGAGGGTGCTGGCTCTGGGAGTACGCCTTCAGTCGGAGCTGGTGATGAAATTATTACAACAGTAAGGCGTATCGCGAATCCAGCCTTGCTTTGCAAGGCTGGATTCGTTATAATGGACAAAAAGAAATGCTATAGTAGAGGTGTTGATATGGGAGAAAACATAAAAAAGAGAATGACGATCCAGAACCGACTGCGTTTGATTGAGATCGTCAGCGTTTTGGGGATGATCCTGATTGCTCTGGTGGCAATTCTGACCAGCGACCGAATTAACCAGGCAAGTACAGTGATTGCAGATTACTGGATGCCGGCAGTGATTGCTACAGAGGAGTGGAAGACAGAGACATCGAATTACCGGATCGCAGAGTACAATCATGCCCTGTCTGAAGATGCCGCTGAGATGGAACGGTTGGATGGAGAGATCAGACAATATCAGGAAAATCTGACGCAGGCTATTGCCGATTATGGTCAAAAATATGTCGGAACGGTACCCGAGAGAGAGGCATATGATTCAGTTCAGGCCCTTTGGCAGCAGTACCTTGTCCACAGCGAGGCTGTCCTGAAAAGCAGCAGGGAAGGACGGCAGCAGGAGGCCCTGAAGCTTTTAAGCGGGGATTCCCAGCAGATATTCAATGAGATTAATTCCAGTCTGTCGGGCATGGCGCAGGAGAAGCAGCAAGCGGCTGAAAGTGCCAGTGAGGGAGGCAATCAACTGTTTCGCCGGCTGATAGAATGGAAGGTAATTTTGATCCTTGCTCTGACAATAGCTTTGTCGGCGCTGGTGGTTTCTCTGATCAGGGGAATTGTGGTACCACTGGAAAAAGTAGTGAGAGGCGTCCAAAGTGTGGCTGCCGGAACACTCAGCGTTCGGCTGGAGTGCGAGGGAGATAAAGAGATCCAGGATATGGCAACAGCAGTCAACGGTCTGGCTGAAAGCTTAAAAACTATGGCTGATGATGAAAAAAGAGTGCTTCAAGAAATCGGCCAGGGGAATCTGGACGCCGCCTCTTATGCTGACAGCGCATATCGGGGGGATTTTGCGGCTATTTTGTACGAGATGGAAGGCTTAAAGACACGGTTAAAAGAAAAGCAAGAAGAAGCACCAAAGGAGAATGGCTGATTCATGGCAAAGACACAGTGGATGATGCATACAAAGCGAGCAGACTTTACAGAAATCGGCCAGAGATTTTCCATCAGCCCAATAACGGCCAGAATTATCCGAAATCGGGATGTAGTAGGAGATAAGGCGATAGAGCAGTATCTGTGCGGAACGGTTCGGGATCTATATGATCCAGATTTACTGCCTGATATGGACCGGGCGGTAGATATCCTAAAAGAAAAGATCGCAAACCGCGCAAAAATAAGGATTGTGGGGGACTACGATATTGATGGGGTCTGCTCCACCTATATTCTTTTATGCGCTTTGGAGGAAGCCGGAGCGTGCCGGGATTATGAAATCCCTGATCGGGTAAAGGACGGATATGGGATTAACGAGGCGATTATCCGGGCGGCAGCGGCAGACGGGATTGATACGATCCTGACCTGCGACAATGGCATTGCGGCTGTTGAACAGATTCGCCTGGCAAAAGAACTTGGAATGACGGTCATTGTGACAGACCACCACGATATTCAGAAAACAGAAAGCGGAGAGGATGTTTTGCCTCCTGCGGATGCTGTAGTCAATCCCAAACGCAGGGACAGCCGGTACCCGTATCCGGAGATATGCGGCGGAATGGTAGCGTTTAAATTGATGCGCGCCCTGTATGAAGCCTGTGGCATTCCACTGGAAAAATGGGAAAATATGCTGGAATTTGCGGCTATCGCAACGGTGGGAGACGTGATGAAGCTGCAGGACGAAAACAGGACTGTGGTAAAAGAGGGATTGAAAAGAATTGCCAAATCAAAAAATTTGGGACTGCTGAGCCTGATTGAAAAGAACAATCTGGACCCGGCTGCCATCACAGCCTACCATATCGGTTTCGTGATCGGCCCCTGCCTCAATGCAGGAGGGCGCCTTTATACAGCAAAGCTGGCGTTGAGACTCCTTCTTTCCCAGAACGCGGAGGAGGCAGAGATGCTGGCGGGTGAGTTGAAAGAGTTAAACGAGCAGCGCAAGGATATGACGCTGAAAAATACTCAGGCGGCTATGGAACTCGTTGAAGAAAAGTACGGGGATGACAAGGTTTTGGTGGTATTTCTTCCTGAATGCCATGAATCGCTGGCAGGAATTGTTGCCGGCCGTTTGAGAGAACAGTACCAGAAGCCTTCTATTGTTCTGACTAGGGGGGAAGAGGGCGTCAAAGGCTCCGGCCGTTCGATCGAAGCTTACCATATGTTTGAGGAACTGGTGAAAGTGAAAGACCTGCTGACCAAATTCGGGGGGCACCCTATGGCAGCAGGGCTGTCTCTTCCAGAGGAAAATGTGTCGGAACTTCGTCGCAGACTGAACAAAAATGCCAAGCTGAGAGAAGAGGATTTTGTGCGGAAGGTGTGGATCGATGTTCCTATGCCGTTGGAATACATAACAGAAGCCTTAATTGAAGAACTTCAGAAACTGGAACCCTTTGGAAACGGCAATGAAAAACCTCAGTTTGCCCAGAAAAATTTGGCGATTCGGAACACAAGAGTAATGGGAAGGAACCGAAACGCAGTGAAACTCTCTCTGATGACAGAGGGAGGATTTACTATGGACGCCATGGTGTTCTGTGACGGAGACGCTTTTGTGGAGGAACAGAAGGGCTGCGGAAAGATGGATGCAGTTTATTATCCGGCTGTCAACGAGTACAATGGGAACAGAAATCTGCAGATCGTAATAAAGGAATACCGGTTTTCATCATAGATAAAAAGAGCAGGATAGGATCAGAGAGGTGATACAGTGGAGCAGAAAAGCAGAAATGTTAAGGCAGTAGTGATCGGTTTTGGGGGAATGGGAAGCCAATATGCCCGTATGATTTACGAAGATAAGATTGCGGGACTGGAATTATACGGGATTTGCTGTCGGAATCCCAAACGCCAGGAGATTGTAAAAAAAGAATTTCCAGGAGTGGTTTTGTTTCAAAATGTAGAGGAAACCATGGACAGAGGGAATGAGTTTGACGCTGTTATTATTGTGACCCCTCACGACAGCCATGTTTCCATCGGAAAAGAGGCTTTCGCAAGAGGGCTTCATGTGTTGACAGATAAGCCAGTGGGAATTGCGCCTACTGAGATAAAAGAACTGATGGCGGCAGGAGAACGGGCTGGGACGGCGTTTGCTGTCATGTTCAATAACCGGATGCGCCCGGCTTTCCAGAAAGCAAAAGCCATGGTAGAGCAGGGAGAACTGGGAAATGTGACAAGAGCTGTATGGGTCTGCAACAATTGGTACAGAACGCCTTGCTACCATAGATCGGCCCCGTGGCGCAGCAGTTGGCGGGGAGAGCATGGAGGACTTCTGATCAACCAGTGCCAGCATTACCTGGATTTGTGGCAATGGATTCTGAGGATGCCGGATAGCGTTTATGCAGGAATTGATTTTGGGAAATATAATGATTTTCTGGTAGATGACAGCGTAGACTTGCAGTTTTTGTACGATAGCGGTCTGCGGGGAACATTCATCAGCGCCAGCGGAGAGGCGCCAGGTGTCAACCGTTTTGAAATTTGGGGAAGCAAGGGAAGACTGACCATTGAAAATGGAGAAGTTCTGTTGTTTGATGAAAACGAGATGTCCACAGAAGAATTCGGGCGGATCAATCAGGAAATATACGGGAGGCTCCCCCACAGTCTGCGGGAGATCCCTCTGGAAAAACAGGGAGATCCGTATTGCATGATGCTGCAGAACTTTGCAGATCATATACGAAAGGGGACGCCTCTTTTGTCCCCGGGAATCCAGGGGATCAACTCCGTGGAAATGGCCTGCGGGGCTTATCTTTCTGCCTGGAAGGAGAAAAAAGTCAGGATTCCGGTCAATGACCAGGAGTATGAAATGCTGCTAAAAGAGAAAAAGGAGGAAGAAGAAAGATGGTTAACGAAGTAATGGAGTTTCTGTCCAGCCAGGATCCGGAAGTAGGTGCGGTAATTCAGAAAGAGTGCGGCCGCCAGCGCCGCAATTTGGAATTGATCGCATCAGAAAACATTGTATCAGAGGCTGTTATGATGGCCATGGGAACGGTTCTGACCAACAAATACGCAGAGGGATATCCTGGCAAGCGGTATTATGGCGGATGCGAATATGTGGACGTTCTGGAGAACATTGCCATTGAACGGGCGAAAAAGCTGTTTGGGTGTGATTATGCCAATGTACAGCCTCATTCCGGAGCTCAGGCCAACATGGCGGTTTTTGTAGCAATGCTGAGGCCGGGAGACACTGTTCTGGGGATGAACCTGAACCACGGAGGTCACCTGACTCACGGAAGCCCTGTCAACTTTTCCGGTCTCTATTTTAATATTGTGCCCTACGGTGTAAACGACCAGGGGTTTATCGACTACGATGAAATGGAGCGGCTTGCTGTAGAACACAAGCCGAAACTGATCATCGCCGGAGCCAGCGCATACGGAAGAATTATTGATTTTAAGCGGTTCCGTGAAGTCGCCGACAAGGTAGGAGCGTATTTGATGGTGGACATGGCCCACATCGCAGGTCTGGTAGCAGCAGGCATCCATCCGAGTCCGATTCCATATGCCGATGTAGTGACCACTACAACCCACAAGACTCTGAGAGGGCCAAGAGGGGGAATGATCCTGGCGAATAAAGAGGCAGCAGAGAAATTTAACTTTAACAAGGCTATTTTCCCGGGGACCCAGGGAGGGCCTCTGGAGCATATTATCGCGGCAAAAGCCGTATGCTTTGGGGAAGCTTTAAAACCGGAATTTAAAGCTTATCAGGAGCAGGTCGTAAAGAACGCTAAGGCTCTGGCCGCAGCCCTCCAGAAACAGGGATTCCAGGTTCTGACCGGAGGCACGGATAATCATTTGATGCTGGTGGATTTAAGAAACATGGAAGTTACCGGAAAAGAATTGCAGAACCGCTGTGATGAAGTTTACATTACTCTTAACAAAAACGCAGTTCCTAACGATCCCAGAAGTCCTTTTGTCACCTCAGGAGTCCGGATCGGTACGCCGGCTATTACCTCCAGGGGACTGGTCGAAGAAGATATGGACAAGATTGCAGAGTGTATATGGCTGGCTGCTACTGACTTTGAGAATAAGGCTGATTCCATCAGGGCAGAAGTGACCAAGATTTGTGAGAAATATCCGATATACGAATAATGCAATGACAACCCGTATTTCCCGGATTCTATAAAAAAATATCCCCACCGATCCGCTTGCTTTTCAGTGCGGCGATCGATGGGGATATTTTATCTTATCCTATCAACGATTTATGAAGAAAGGCTGGCAGCCGCCACATTGGCTTTGGCTGTTTTTCCTTGTTTTCCGTAACCGGTCTTTCGGTTCTCCTCAGAACCGCCGTCTTTATACCGATCTCCGGAATTGTCAGTTTCCTTGGGCTTCAGGTTTTTCTGGGCAGTGGCCAGCATCAGTTTAATACGGTTGAGCTGATTTACCTCGCTGGCACCGGGATCGTAGTCCACAGCAATGATGTTGGACTGCGGGTAATGGCGGCGAAGCTCTTTGATAACCCCTTTTCCGACAATATGGTTGGGCAGACAGCCAAATGGCTGGGTGCAGACGATGTTCTCCACACCGTTGTGAATCAGCTCCAGCATTTCTCCGGTCAGAAACCAGCCCTCACCGGTCTGATTGCCCAGAGATACGAAATCCTTTGCCATATTTGCCAGGTCCTTGATATCAGCGGGAGCGTCAAAATGGCGGCTTTCCTTCAATTCTTTTCGGGCAGTCTTCCGGAAAAATTCCAGGAGGGCGATGCCCATATTGCAGATACGGGCAACGGACCGCTTTCCGCCAAGATGGTCTGCCTTGAAATTGCTGTTGTAGAAACAGTAGAGCAAGAAGTCCATCAGATCAGGCATAACGGCTTCAGCTCCCTCAGATTCCAGGAGTTCCACAATGTGATTGTTGGCCAGAGGAGAGAATTTTACAAGGATCTCTCCTACGACGCCTACCCTCGGCTTTTTGACAGCCAGACGAGGCAGATTATCGAAATCCTGGATAATGCCGCGCAGGTTCCGGCCGAATTCCACCATAGAAGGATTTCTCTTGGACAAGGAAGCAATGCAGCGTTCCTTCCACTGCTCATGGAGTTTGTTGGCGCTTCCTGGGACGGCCTCGTATGGCCGTGTGCTGTAAAGAACTCTCATAAACACATCGCCGTATACCACAGCCTGAAGCGCTTTTGTCAAAAGCGGAAGCGTGATAGTAAAGCCAGGGTTGGTCTCCATGCCGTTGGCATTGACGGAAATGACCGGGATCTGGCCCATGCCCGCTTTTTCCAGGGCGCGGCGAATGAAGCCGATATAGTTGGATGCACGGCAGCCGCCTCCGGTTTGGCTCATGAAAATAGCCGTGTGATCCAGATCATACTTTCCGGACAGCAGAGCGTCCATAATCTGACCGATGACGATCAGGGATGGGTAGCAGGCATCATTATTTACATACTGGAGTCCCATGTCGATGGCGCTGCGGTTGTCATTCTGGAGAACTTCAATCTTGTATCCAAAGGAGCGGATAGCTGGCTCCAACAAGTCGAAGTGAATGGGAGACATCTGAGGGCAGAGGATTGTGTAATCCTTTTTCATGGCCTTGGTAAAGACTCTTCGGTTGTAAGCGCTGGATACGATTTTATGGCTATAGTGTTTCTGATCCCTCACCCTCAAAGCGGCAATGAGAGAACGAATCCGGATTCTCGCAGCTCCCAGGTTATTGACCTCATCGATCTTGAGAACCGTATAAATTTTTCCGGATTTTGTTAAAATATCATTAACTTGATCCGTCGTCACGGCATCAAGGCCGCATCCGAAGGAATTGAGCTGGATCAGATCCAGAACATCGCTGGTCTTCACATAGCTGGCAGCCTCATAAAGGCGGGAGTGGTACATCCACTGATCGGTTACGATTAACGGACGATCTACTTTTGCCAAATGGGACACAGAATCCTCAGTCAGTACGGCGAATCCGTAGGAAGTAATCAGATCCGGAATACCGTGATGGATTTCCGGGTCTACATGGTAAGGCCGGCCGGCCAGAACAATACCGCGCTTACCATGCTCTTTTAGCCACGTGATCGTCTCTTCGCCCTTCTTTTCCATATCACAGCGAGATGCAAGAAGCTCCTGCCATCCTTCGTGAGCTGCGTCGGCTACCTCTTTGGCAGTGACCGGGACAGGGAAGCCTGAATCAGGGCCAAAGGCAGCGGTCATTTCTTTTACCAGCCCTTTTGTCAGAATTTCTTCATTCGTAAAGGCCAAGAACGGGTTGAGGAAACGAACATGGTTTTCCGCCAGTTCTTCCATATTATTTTTAATGTTCTCAGCGTAGGACGTAACCATGGGACAGTTGAAATGGTTTCCTGCCTCAGGCGACTCGTTCCGCTCATAAGGAATGCAGGGATAGAAGATCAGTTTGATCCCCTGCTTAATTAGCCAGTTGACATGGCCGTGAGCCAGCTTGGCCGGATAGCATTCCGATTCACTGGGAATCGATTCGATCCCAAGCTCATAGAGTTGCCGGCTGGATTGGGCAGATAAAATGGTGCGGAACCCCAGTTTTTTAAAGAAAACAGCCCAGAAGGGATAGTTTTCGTACATATTTAATACTCTGGGAATACCGATATCGCCTCTGGGCGCCATGTCGGGCGTGAGAGGTTCATAATCAAACATCCGATGGTATTTATACTGAAAGAGATTGGGAATCTCTTTTTTCTGTTTTTCTTTGCCGAGACCGCGCTCGCAGCGGTTGCCGGACACAAAACGTCTTCCGCCGCCGAACTGGTTGATGGTGAGGACACAGTGATTGGTGCATCCCTTGCAGCGTGTCATAGCGGTAGTGTACTGAAGATTCAGGATTTTTTCCATAGGCAGCATAGAGGTCGTTCCGCCTTCCTGGTAACGCTCTCTGGCGATCAGAGCCGCGCCAAACGCGCCCATGATACCTGCGATATCAGGACGTACCGCTTCGCAGCCGGCAATCTTCTCAAAGCTACGGAGGACAGCGTCATTATAAAAAGTACCTCCCTGTACAACCACATGGTTTCCAAGGTCAGCAGCATTGGTAATCTTAATGACCTTGAATAAAGCATTCTTTATGACGGAATAAGCCAGACCTGCAGAAATATCGGCTACACTGGCGCCCTCCTTTTGGGCCTGTTTCACATTGGAGTTCATGAATACAGTGCAGCGGGTTCCCAGATCTGTAGGATTTTTTGCAAAGAGAGCTTCCTTTGCGAAATCTTCCACAGAATAGTTGAGAGACTTTGCAAAGGTTTCGATAAAGGAACCGCATCCGGAAGAGCAGGCTTCGTTTAGCTGTACACTGTCTACCGTATTGTCTTTAATGCGGATACATTTCATGTCCTGACCGCCGATATCCAGAATACAGTCAACATCCGGTTCAAAGAAAGCGGCAGCGTAATAATGGGATATGGTCTCTACTTCTCCTTCATCCAGCAAAAAAGCTGCCTTTAACAATGCCTCACCGTATCCGGTGGAGCAGGACCAGGCAATATGAGCGTCTTCAGGGAGAAGGGCATTGATCTCCTTCATAGCGGAAATGGCTGTCTTTAAAGGACTGCCATTGTTATTGCTGTAGAACCGATATAGCAGACTTCCATCTTCCCCAACCAGAGCTACCTTGGTGGTGGTAGAACCCGCATCGATTCCCAGAAAACAGTTGCCGTGGTATGTAGAGAGATCAGCAGTCCTGACACAGTGTTGCTGATGCCGCTCCTTAAACTGATCATAATCTTCCTGGCTGCTAAAAAGAGGATCCAGCCGTTTTACTTCAAAATCCATCTGGATTCCGGAGGAAAGCAGTTGAATCAGCGAATCAAGACTGCTGGCTTTTGCATGTTCCGCCGCGTTCATGGCGGCGCCTGTGGCGGCGAAAAGATGAGAATGATCCGGAGCAATAATCTGGCTGGGGGCTAAATTCAGGGTACGGATAAAGGCCGCCCTCAATTCCGGCAGGAAATGAAGGGGACCGCCTAAAAAGGCTACATTGCCTCTGATAGGCTTTCCGCAGGCCAGACCACTGATGGTCTGATTCACTACTGCCTGGAAGATAGACGCGGCCAGATCTTCGCGGGTAGCCCCCTCGTTGATCAGAGGCTGTATATCTGACTTTGCAAAAACGCCGCAGCGCGCGGCAATGGGATAAATCGCCTGATAATGCTTGGCATATTCGTTCAGGCCAGCGGCATCCGTCTGCAGCAGGGATGCCATCTGATCGATAAAAGAACCGGTTCCGCCGGCGCAGATACCGTTCATCCGCTGGTCAATACCACCAGTAAAGTAAATGATCTTAGCGTCCTCTCCGCCTAATTCAATGGCTACATCTGTCTGAGGAGCGTAGTCCTGCAAGGCAGATGCGACGGCCACCACTTCCTGGACAAAGGGGACGTCCATGTGGCGGGAGAGGGTCAGGCCGCCAGAACCGGTAATAACCGGACGAACCTGAATGGACCCCAGCTTTTCAGCCGCTTTTCTTAACAAAGCTGCCAGGGTTTCCTGAATATTCGCATAATGCCGTTCATAATCGGCAAAAATTATATGGTAGTGCTCATCAAGAATTGCAATTTTAACGGTGGTAGAACCGATATCAATTCCGAGCGTATTTGGTGTATGTAAGCTTTCCATTAATATACGGGGAATCCCTACCTCCTTTGTAATGCTGTTAAGACAATTTTCGTACTCAGTTTAACATAAAACCGAAAAGAATACAATCGGTAGGATTTGTTAAAAAAATGTAAAGAAATTGAAAAGAATTTGGCAGGACTTCGTAAATCGCCAGCAATCTGTTTGACAAACAAAGGTCCAGTCAGTATAATGATATGTGCGAAAGATTGGGTATATTTGTAAAAGGAGGGAGAGCCATGATTCAGATATTTAAGACGGAAGACGGTATTGTCCATCAGACAGACGAAATCGAGCTGAATTCCTGGATTGCCCTGACGGATCCGACTGCTGCGGAGATTTTGGAGATTGCAGACAAATTTCAAGTGGATCCGGACCATCTTAGAGCCCCATTGGATGAGGAAGAGCGGTCCCGTATTGAGAGTGAGGACCACTACTCTCTGGTTTTGGTTGATATTCCTTCTATTGAGGAGAGAAGCGGAAAAGACTGGTATGTTACGATTCCTCTTGGCATTATTATGATGGAAACTAATATTATTACAGTCTGTCTGGAAGAAACGCCGGTGCTGAATGCTTTTATGGACGGACGGGTTCGGGATTTCCACACTTATATGAAAACCAGGTTCATTCTTCAGATTTTATATAAAAATGCATCGCTGTATCTTCAATACTTAAGAGTAATAGAAAAAAAGAGCGAAACCATTGAAAAGAAGCTTCATAAATCCCAGAAAAACCAGGAATTGATCGAGCTGCTGGAATTGGATAAATCTTTGCTGTACTTTACGACTTCCCTTCGTTCCAATGAAGTTGTGCTGGAAAAGCTGATGCGAAGCGAGAAAATCAAAAAATATTCGGAAGATGCCGAATTGCTGGAAGACGTTATTATTGAAAACAAGCAGGCAATAGAGATGGCCAATATTTATAGCGGCATTTTAGGCGGCACAATGGATGCTTTTGCTTCCGTTATTTCAAACAACCAGAATCTGGTTATGAAATTCCTGGCCACAGTGACCATTGTGATGTCGATCCCAACAATGATATCCAGTTTTTATGGAATGAATGTCAATACAAAAGGGATGCCCTTTGCTGACAGCCCGTATGGTTTCATCATTATCATTGGCCTTTCAGTGGTCATCTGCCTGGTAATTGCCTGGATCTTTTCGAAAAAAGATTTATTCTGATAGGAGCGATTGCATGAAATTTTTTTATAACCTGGAGCGGAAATACGGGAAATATGCTATCCATAACCTGATGTATTACCTGGTGGTGATGTACGGGATTGGATTGATCATTTCCATGTGGAATCCGATGATTTATTACCGGTATTTAGCACTGGACGGCAATGCAATTCTTCATGGACAGATCTGGCGAATGATTACGTTTTTGTGCTATCCGCCGGTTCCGGGCCTTTTCTTTGGAATCCTTGCACTGTACATGTATTACTCTATGGGCCAGACGCTGGAGAGAGTCTGGGGAGCTTTCCGGTTTAATGTCTATGTATTTTTAGGCATATTGGGCCATGTTCTGGCGGAAATTGTGATTACCCTGGCCTTTGGGTTCAGCCCCAATCTGCTTCCGGTGGCCCTGGATTTTTCTCTCTTTTTCGCCTTTGCACTGACGTTTCCCGATGTGGAATTCCTACTGATGTATTTGATTCCCATTAAGGCAAAATGGCTGGCAGTGGCAGAGGGAGCGGTCTATCTCTACTATTTAATAGCAGGAGACCTGGCGACCAAAATAGAGATTGGTATGACTATGGCTAACGTGATCGTGTTCTTCTTGCTGACCAGAAATTGTAACCGGATCAATCCGAAAGAAATTAAGCGCAAACACGATTTTAAGTCTCAGGTAAGGATGAAACCTCAGGGAAGGACTCGCCATAAATGTGCCGTCTGCGGCCGAACGGAGCAGGATGGACCGGGAATGGAATTCCGCTATTGTTCTAAATGTGCGGGAAATTATGAGTACTGCCAGGATCACCTGTATACGCATAAGCATGTCACAAGCGAAGGAGCGACCGGGCCAACAGAAATAAAGCCATAAACAAATGGCATTTATAATATAACGATAAAAAGTCACCTGAATTGAAAAGCTTTGGAGGAAAAAGGATGAAAAAAACAAAAATTATCTGTACAATGGGTCCTAATACGGACAGTTATGACATTATGAAAGAACTGGCTCAGAATAGCATGGATGTAGCGAGATTTAATTTTTCTCACGGAGATTATGCAGAGCACAAGAATCGCCTGGAGCTTTTAAAGAAGGTACGGAAAGAGGTTGACCGTCCCATTGCAGCGCTTTTGGATACGAAGGGACCGGAGATTCGTACCGGGCTTTTGAAGGACGGCAAAAAAGTAACTCTTGTAGAAGGCCAGACATACATTTTGACGACCAGAGACATAGAAGGAGATAACGAAATCGGTCACATTAATTACAGCGGGCTCAATGAAGATGTAGAGGCAGGCAACACGATTTTAATTGACGATGGACTGATTGAACTGAAAGTAGTAGAGGTAAAAGGCACAGATATCATTTGTACGGTTGTCAATGGCGGGGAGCTGGGAGCCAAGAAAGGCGTAAATGTTCCGAATGTCAAGATTAAGCTGCCGGCTCTTACAGACAAAGATAAAGAAGATATTCGTTTTGGAATTAAGGAAGGCTTTGATTTTATCGCCGCTTCCTTCGTACGGACAGCGGATGCCGTTCGCGAGATCCGTGCCATTTTGGATGAGCATGGCTCTACAATGAAAATTATTTCTAAAATAGAAAGTGCGGAAGGACTGGAGAATCTGGACGAAATCATTGAGGTCAGTGATGGCATTATGGTGGCCAGAGGCGATCTGGGGGTAGAAATTCCGGCTCATAAAGTTCCCTATATCCAGAAGCAGATTATCCATAAATGCAATGAGGCCGGAAAACTAGTTATCACAGCCACCCAGATGCTGGATTCGATGATCCGCAATCCGAGACCTACCCGTGCAGAGGTAACCGACGTTGCCAATGCTGTATATGATGGCACAGATGCGGTGATGCTGTCCGGTGAGACTGCTATGGGCAAATACCCGGTAGAGGCTCTGAAGATGATGGTTCAGATTGTGGAGGACAGTGAATCTCATCTGGATTACTCTGAATATCGGCTCAGAACCGTCTATGCCAGCAAGAATCAGAATATTTCCAGCGCAGTCTGTTATGCATCCGTATCCACAGCGCACGATTTGGATGCGAAAGTGATCGTTACACCAACTATCAGTGGATTTACAGCCAGAATGCTTTCTAAATGGCGCCCTGCTGCTCACATTATGGGAATGTCTCCCAGCATGTCAGTGGTTCGCCAGATGATGCTTTACTGGGGGGTTAAGCCTCTGTGGGCGAGAAGAGCTGATTCAACCGATGAGCTGATTGAATCATCCATTGATGAATTAAAGGAAAAGGGATTGGTACAGCCTGGCGATTTGGCTGTGGTAACGGCTGGCGTGGTCAGCTATTCCCGCCGGAATGAACCTGCTACGGAAACCAATATTATGAGGGTCATTCCTATCCAGTAAAGGGGACTTTTCATACTGTGGTGTTCGCGGCAGCGAATAAGGAGGCTTACTATGGAAAAAACACCATTTGTGACATTAGAGAAGATTCAAGAAATTACGAAGACGTATCCCACGCCCTTTCACCTTTATGATGAGAGAGGAATCAGGGAAAATGTAAAACGTTTGAAAGCGGCATTTGCCTGGAATAAAGGATACAAGGAGTATTTTGCGGTAAAGGCTACTCCCAATCCATTCATTTTAAATATTTTGAAGGAATACGGCTGCGGCACGGACTGTTCTTCGATGACAGAGCTGATGATGTCGGACGCATGTGGCTTTTCCGGCAAGGATATCATGTTTTCATCCAATGACACTCCGCCGGAAGAGTTCGCTTTTGCAGAGAAGCTGGGAGCAATCATCAATCTGGATGATATCACACATATCGAGTGTCTGGAGCAGACGTTGGGGTATATCCCGGAAACAATTAGCTGCCGATACAATCCCGGAGGGATTTTTAAGATCAGCAATGGGATCATGGATAACCCCGGCGATGCCAAGTACGGTATGACGACTGAGCAGATTTTTGAAGCTTTTTCCACGTTGAAGGCAAAAGGGGCGAAGAATTTCGGCCTGCATGCCTTTCTTGCAAGCAATACAGTGACCAATGACTATTATCCAATGCTGGCAAAAGTACTCTTTGAACTGGCGGTAAAACTCCAGAAAGAAACCGGTGCTCATATTGCGTTTATCAATCTTTCAGGCGGAATCGGAATTCCTTACCGTCCGGAACAGGAACCCAATGATATTGCTGTGATTGGAGAAGGAGTCCGAAAGGTTTACGAAGAAATCCTGGTTCCTGCCGGAATGGGAGACGTTGCTCTGTACACAGAATTAGGGCGCTTTATGTTGGGGCCTTATGGTTGTCTGGTGACTCAGGCAATTCACGAAAAGCATACCCATAAGGAATACATTGGCGTAGACGCGTGTGCGGTCAATTTGATGAGACCGGCCATGTACGGAGCTTACCACCACATCACGGTTTTGGGAAAGGAGGATGCTCCCTGCGACCACAAGTATGACATTACAGGCTCTTTGTGTGAAAACAATGACAAATTTGCTATTGACAGGATGCTTCCTGAGATTTCGATGGGAGACTATCTGGTCATTCACGATACGGGCGCACATGGTTTTTCCATGGGGTACAATTACAACGGGAAATTAAGGTCAGCAGAGCTGCTGTTAAAAGAAGACGGGACAGTTGAGATGATCCGGCGGGCTGAAACGCCCAAGGATTACTTTGCCACCTTTGATTTTTGTGACATTTTAAAAAAATATAGCTGATGACAAAAAAAGAAACGGTGCTGGATCCTGGAAGGTCTGGCGCCGTTTGCCGTTTTGAGAAAATTGAAACGCCCGATAAGATAAAGGACAGAAAAAAAGCTCCGTGTGTGATGGGGCACGAAGCTTGCTTTTCTTTGGAATCTGAATTTCAAAAAGGATTTAAGGATTTATGCATTTCTTATGGTCTTAGTATAACACAGGGTGGAAAATAATGTTTGAATGTTCTCGAAAAAGATTATTAAGAAATTCTTAATTTCTTTCGTTTTCGTAAGAAAATTTATCCTCTTTCTGCCCTGAAGACCATCTGTCAATGCCTGTAAAGTGGAAGCAATGGGGCTCGAACCCATGACCTCTCGCGTGTGAGGCGAACGCTCATCCCGGCTGAGCTATGCTTCCATGTGTCTTATTCTAGCACAATTTCAAAAAGAATCAATAGAAAATTGGAAAAATTGTGAAAAATTCCCGGTCCGGCAGAGGCATATGGCTGCCAGGCGCCATACTCCTCTGCGTTTTGGAACCGACAGCTACCGCAAAAGCCGCTGGACATTTAAAAGACCCCATCCCTGCTGAGTATGAGGCAATCCCAGGTCATCAGAGGTTTCCCGTAGCCGCAGTTTTACGTCCCGGTTTGTCATATCCGGATATTTTTGAAGGAGAAGAGCAATGGCTCCAGAAACGATGGGAGTGGACATTGACGTGCCGCTTTTTATCTGGTAAAGGTCGGAAGAATTTTTGCAGCTTATAATCCGGGAACCAGGGGCGACGATATCCGGCTTTAGGATACAGGCTACGGTCGGCCCTCGCCCGGAATAGTCTACCATTCGGTTTCCAGATACCCGGACCTCCTTATAATCGTCAGAGCAGCCTACGGTTATGACTTTTCGGCTGATTCCGGGGGTAGTGATGGTCATGCGGGCAGGACCATTGTTGCCCGCCGCCACAACAACTACCAGCCCGTCGTCCCAGGCTGCGTTGACACCTCGAACCAAAGCGGAGTTTTCGGTCATTCCTTTTCGGGAAAAGGAGCCTACGGAGATATTGATAATCCGGATACCATATTCCTGCCGGTGAGATCGGATCCAGGAAAGGCCGGCCAATACATCAGATGCATATCCGTTTCCTTTGGAGTCCAAAACTTTTACACTGATAATATGAGATTCCGGAGCCATTCCCTGAAATTTGCCGTCAGAGGCGGCTCCGCTTCCGCCAATTATGGCGGAAATATGGGTTCCGTGACCGTTATCGTCGTAAGGGAATGAACGGCGGCCTACGATATCCTGAAATGCGATGATCCGGTTGTCGAAATCTTTATGGGGATAAATGCCGGTATCCAGGACGGCAACGCCCACGCCGCGCCCGGTAATGCCCCTGGTATAGGCATCTCCCCAATGGATATATGACTTTACCTGATTCACATGCAGTACCATCCTCTTTTTTATTATGATATGAAGAAATAGTAAAAACGTAAGCCTGTTCTGCAAAAAGGATCCGGCTTGAGTCAGTCGGAACTGATGCAGAAACGGCTTGCACATTTGGTCAAACCAGAGTATAATAAAAAACAAGATCAAGAAGGGGTTCTCCCTGAACAAGCGTCTTTCGGCAGGTCGCCGGGATATTCCATTTGAGCCAAAAATAAAATAAAGGAGGCGGTGATGTCTTTGAGGACAGGAGGAAAATAGGAGTTGACATTTTGTGGGGGGTATATTATAGTTATACTATTAAAAGAACATTTGTTCGCATTGGAGGATGTTTATGAATAAGGATGATAGACAAAAGGCACTGGAAGCTGCCCTGACCCAGATTGAGAAGGCCTACGGAAAAGGCTCAGTCATGAAGCTGGGGGACTCAGGCGTGAATATGAACATTGAGACAGTTCCTACGGGATCTCTGAGTCTGGACATTGCCCTGGGACTTGGAGGCGTTCCAAGAGGCCGTATTGTAGAGATATATGGGCCGGAGTCCAGTGGTAAGACCACGGTTGCTCTGCATATGGTGGCAGAGGTACAGAAAAGGGGCGGTATTGCCGGGTTTATAGATGCTGAGCACGCCCTGGATCCTGTATATGCAAAGGCGATAGGAGTAGATATCGATAACCTGTATATCTCCCAGCCGGATAACGGAGAGCAGGCCTTGGAGATAACGGAGACCATGGTTCGCTCCGGCGCAGTGGATATCGTTATTGTGGACTCGGTTGCCGCCCTGGTGCCTAAAGCTGAAATTGACGGAGACATGGGGGACTCCCATGTGGGCCTTCAGGCCAGATTGATGTCTCAGGCACTGAGAAAGTTGACGGCCGTTATCAGCAAATCAAACTGTATTGTAATTTTTATCAACCAGCTCAGAGAAAAGGTAGGGGTTATGTTCGGAAATCCGGAGACAACTACCGGCGGCCGTGCTCTGAAGTTTTACGCGTCCGTTCGTATGGATGTTCGCCGGATCGAGACCTTAAAGCAGGGCGGAGAGGCCGTAGGGAGCAGAGTGCGGGTAAAGGTAGTAAAGAACAAGATTGCGCCGCCTTTTAAAGAGGCTGAGTTTGATATTATGTTTGGAAAGGGGATTTCCAAGACCGGGGATATTTTGGATCTGGCTGCCAAGGAGAATATTGTGGAGAAGAGCGGAGCCTGGTATGCTTACAGCGGAGCGAAGATCGGACAGGGCCGCGAGAATGCAAAGATATATCTGGAAAACAATCCGGCTCTCTGTGCAGAGGTGGAGGCCAAGGTTCGTGAGAAATACGGGCTTCAGGGAAGCGTGACACCGGCAGAAAGCGGGGAGGAGGCCCTGGCAGCCGGCGAACAGACAGAGAAAGGGAAAGCGTGATGGACAGCTTTCAGGTAATATCTATTACAGATTTTGACAAAAAGAGACGCAGGGTTCTCCTGGAGGGGAGCCTTGCGTTGGTTTTATTTCCCTGCGACATCAGAAGGCTGGGGATTGAAGAAGGCGGCTATCTTTCACGGGACATGCTGGACGAGATTGGGGAGCTGCTGTTTCGGAGAGCAAGGGAACGGATTTTGGAACTTCTGGAATTTTCGGATAAGACAGAGTTTGAGCTGCGTGCCAGGCTGAACCGGGAAGGGTATCCGGAAGAAGCCGTAAACCGGGCCTTAACGGCGATTCAAAGATATGGCTATATAAACGATGAATCCTATGGAAGGCAATATGCCCAGGCCAGGGCTGCGGGGAAGAGTCGAAGACAGATTATGAACGGGCTTCTGCAAAAGGGGATTGACAGAGAACTGGCGGAAAAAATTTTGAACGATCAGCCTGTGGACGAGGAGCGGCAGATCCGGCGCCTGCTGGAGCAGAAAGGCTACCTGGGCAGAAAACTAGAGAGAAAAGAGCAGGAGAGAGCGGTCGCTATGCTGGCCAGGAGGGGGTATTCATTTGATGCCGTTCACCGGGTAATGGATTGTTTTGAGCCGGAATGACTGTAAAAACCCGCTTTTTGTCGCATTGGGCATTTTGCCTGTATTTTTCTCAAAAGCACCTATTGTACTTGACACATTACCGAAAAGAGTTTAAAATTATACTGTTGTAGTTCGTACAATGAAAATTAAATAAGGAGGTGCTCCTGTGTCACCAGTAATATCTGCATTGATAACAGGCTTAGTTGTTGCTGTTATTACCTGGTTTGTGGCGGTTGAATACCGGAAAAAGACCTATGAGAGTAAGATCGGGTCTGCAGAAGAAAAATCCAGGGAGATAATAGATGAAGCGTTAAAGACGGCAGAGACAAAGAAGCGGGAAGCTCTTCTGGAGGCGAAAGAAGAGTCGATAAAGACTAAGAATGAGCTGGAAAAGGAAACAAGGGAAAGAAGAGCAGAGCTTCAGCGTTATGAGAGACGTGTACTAAGCAAAGAAGAAAACGTAGAAAAGAAGGCGGATGCCCTGGAAAAGAGAGAAGCAGGACTTCTTGCCAGGGAAGAAGTACTTACCAAGAAAACGGCGGAAGTGGATTCACTTTACGAGAAAGGGATACAGGAACTGGAAAAAATTTCAGGTCTAACCTCCGAACAGGCAAAAGAATATCTTTTAAAATCTGTTGAAGACGACGTAAAGCATGACACTGCAAAACTAATCAAGGAACTAGAAAACAAAGCAAAAGAAGAAGCCGATAAAAAGGCAAAGGATTACATTGTGACGGCCATCCAGAGATGTGCTGCTGATCATGTTGCAGAAACGACAGTTTCTGTGGTACAGCTTCCCAATGATGAAATGAAGGGCCGGATCATCGGGCGCGAGGGTCGGAATATCCGGACTTTGGAGACAATGACAGGGGTAGAATTGATAATTGACGATACTCCTGAAGCAGTAGTATTGTCGGGATTCGATCCGATTCGAAGAGAAGTTGCCCGTATTGCTCTTGAGCGTCTAATCGTGGACGGCCGTATTCATCCGGCCAGAATCGAGGAGATGGTTGAAAAAGCTCAAAAAGAAGTAGAAACAATGATGCGGGAAGAGGGAGAAGCTGCCATATTAGAGGTAGGTATCCATGGCATCCACCCGGAGTTAGTCAAACTTCTGGGTAAGATGAAATTCAGAACCAGCTACGGTCAGAATGCGTTGAAGCATTCCATTGAAGTTGCCCAACTGGCCGGACTCTTAGCGGCCGAGATGGGATTGGATGTTCGCTTGGCAAAACGCGCTGGTTTGTTACATGACATTGGCAAGTCCGTTGACCATGAGATGGAAGGATCCCATATCCGTCTTGGAGCCGATTTGTGCCGCAAGTATAAAGAATCTGCGGTGGTGATCAATGCGGTGGAATCCCATCATGGCGATGTTGAACCTCAGAGCCTTATCGCATGTCTCGTTCAGGCGGCGGATACGATTTCCGCAGCGAGACCGGGTGCAAGGCGGGAGACTCTGGAAACATATACCAACAGATTGAAACAGTTAGAAGATATTACAAACTCCTTTAAAGGAGTAGACAAGTCTTTTGCCGTTCAGGCGGGCAGAGAAGTCCGGATCATGGTTGTACCGGAGCAGATATCTGACGACGATATGGTATTGTTAGCGCGGGATATCTCAAAACGGATTGAGGACGAACTGGAATATCCAGGACAGATTAAGATTAATGTTATCCGGGAATCCAGGGTAACAGATTACGCAAAGTAGACTGTCATATTGACTGAAACAAAAGGCAATGAGGCGTTTGGATAACCGAGAGAAAGGAGATCCAGACGCCTTTTGTATTATCAGAGGAGAGATGATTCATGGCAGAGATCGGATTTATAGGAATGGGAAATATGGGCTACGCAATTCTGAAAGGAATGCTGAAATGGTGTCCCAAAGAAAATATTACGTTTTATGATGCTGACGGCGAGAGAAGCAGGCTGGTGGAAGAAGAAACCGGAGTCAAAGCGGCGGCAGATGAGAAGGATTGTGCGGAACAGGCACAGTATCTGATTTTGGCGGTAAAGCCTCAGTACATCAGAAAAGTTGCTGATAAGGTGCGAATGGGGCTGAAAGACGGGCAGATAGTTATTTCCATTGCTGCGGGCGTTGACAGAGAGTACCTGAAAGCCGTTCTAAATAAAACAGGACGGATTGTAAGGGCGATGCCCAACACGCCGGCCCTGGTGGGTGAGGGAATGACTGGGGTTTGCTACGATGAAAACCTGTTTTCCGAGGAAGAAAAAGACAAAATCAGACAGATATTCTGCTCTTTTGGAAAAATGAAGATTGTGGAGGAGCGGCTTATTGATGCTGTAGGCTGTGTGAGCGGCTGTTCACCGGCTTATGTATATATGTTTATTGAGGCTTTGGCAGATGGAGCTGTAAAGTATGGACTTTCCAGAAAGGATGCATATGAGATGGCAGCTCAAACGGTTTTGGGAAGTGCAAAAATGGTTTTGGAGACCGGAAAGCATCCGGCTGAGCTGAAAGATATGGTCTGTTCGCCAGGGGGAACGACCATAGAGGGCGTTTCTGCTCTGGAGGAAAACGGGTTCCGCAGCGCGATTATCAAAGCCTGCGATGCCAGTTACTGGAAAAATAAAGATTTGAAGGGAGAGTAGAAGATGAACGGGGATAAGACAGAAGAGCTAAAACCAGTGATTCGCCTTAAGCGGGAACTGAAATATACAGGGACGATATTAAAGTTTTACGAGGATACGGTCATAGCGAACGGCCACGAAGCTCACTGGGATTTTATTCATCACGATGGCGCTGCTGCTGTTCTTCCGGTAACAGAAGATGGAAAAATTTTGATGGTTCGCCAATACCGAAACGCCCTTGATCGCTACACTCTGGAAATTCCGGCGGGAAAGCTGGATTCTCCTGATGAACCCAAAATCGAGTGCGCTTATCGGGAATTGGAGGAAGAAACGGGATATCGCTGCGAAAAACTGGAATATCTCCTCAGCGTCAATACGACCATTGCATTCTGCGATGAAGCCATTGATATTTTTCTGGCAAGAAATTTGATTCCCTCTCATCAACACTTAGATGAAGACGAGCAAATTTCGATAGAAGCATGGGAATTAAAAGATCTTCAGGAGCTGATCTATACGGGAAAGATGACGGATGGAAAAACTGTGGCGGCTATTATGACCTATGCCGCGAAATATGGCGCTCAATAGAAGAAAGGGATCCGACTGAGCTATTGGGAGCAAAGAAAAAGGACAGATGGTCATACAGGAGATGTCGTTCCGCATAAACTGAAAAAACGGGATCAGGGGAGGACTCTTGGTGAAGAAAATCCGGATGACCTATCAGGATCGATTGATTGCGGCGTTTCTTGCAGGAATCGTGGCCGGAACCGTGCTGGCAAACTTATCCAGCAACGATATGAAAGCCGGCCTCGGTGCGTTTCCTTTCTCGGCAGGGGGAGAAGCCGGTGGGAGCGGGCTTCTCTGGTATCTTTTTAAAAGCCGTGGGGCTGCTATGATCTTGGGCTGGCTGGTGGGACTTACTCCTTACGGAGCGGCCTGTTTTGTGCTGGCTGCCGGATATGGAGGGATGACCATGGCGGTCAGCTTGTCTGTTTTTACGTTTCAGAAAGGGATAACCGGACCGCTGTGGTTTTTTCTGTCCCTTCTCCCCCATTTCCCGCTGTATGCAATGTGCTGGGCGGTTTTGGCTGTCTGGGCAGGGAAAAGGCCGGCACGGCTGAGGATACCAGCGCTCATCTGTCTGCTGGCCGCTGCACTTGCGGGAGCAGTGGCGGAAACCTGGGGATTTCCGGCACTTTGGGAGCTGGTATCAAAAATATTTTAAAAAATTTTTGATATTTTTTACAACATGTTGAGAAGGGCAGAATGACTCTTCCAATATGTTGTATTTTTTTATGTAAAGTGACAGCAAAGGGGAAGAAAAGTGGGAAAATGTGTTTGATTTTCTAGGAAAATGAAGATATAATGTATTGGAAAAGCCTATTTTTGGCCTGCTTTTGGAGCCTGGAGGAAATTTAGACAATCCGGGCCGAATGGGGGAAAGGTATGTTAGATGAGATACAGGCGTTTGAAGAATACCTGCGGGACGTAAAAAAAACATCAAAAAATACTCAGATCTCTTACAGAAGAGATTTGATGCAGATGGAAGAATATTTAAAGGGACAGGGGATTACAGATCCCGATAAGGTAACGAAAACGAGTTTGAACTCTTATATTTTATTTTTGGAGAAAAGCGGAAAGGCGACCACAACGATTTCCAGAGAATTGGCGGCAATCAAGGCATTTTTTCATTATGAGTTTGGAAAAGGAAGAATTCGCCGGGATCCGGCAGAACTCCTGAAAGCTCCAAAGATCGAGAAAAAAGCCCCGACGATTCTGTCGGTGGAGGAGATTCAGTCCCTTCTGGCACAGCCCGAAGGAAAGAATGCGAAAGAATTGCGGGATAAGGCCATGCTGGAACTTTTGTATGCTACGGGGATTCGAGTATCAGAACTGGTCAGCCTGAAAGTAGATGATGTCAATCTTTCTGTGGGATTTCTTGTGTGCCGGGACGAGCATCGGGAGAGAACGATTCCGTTTGGAAAAGAGGCGGGGCACGCATTGGCAGCCTATCTGGAATTGGCTCGCAGCGAATTGCTGAAAGGCAAAGACAGCCAGTGGCTTTTTACAAACTGTAACGGGCAGGCCATGAGCCGCCAGGGATTTTGGAAGATCATAAAATATTACGGGGAGAAGGCAGGAATTCAGTCTGATATTACTCCCCACGCATTGAGACATTCTTTTGCGGCTCATCTGCTGAGAAGCGGAGCGGATATCCATGCAGTCCAGGCTATGCTGGGGCATTCGGATATGGCGACCACTCAAATTTATGCGACTTACCGATTTTAATTCAGAAAAGGCGCTGCACAGCCATCACTTGATGGCCGCGCAGCGCCTTTTGACATTCAGAGGGCAAATTATTTGGCAGACTTCTGCTCCTCCAGAAGAGTTTCGATATAAGCGAGAATCAGGGGAGCAACGCCCTTTGCTTCATTTTTTACCACCGGTTCACGCATATAATACTCGAACGTTCCTTCTCTCATCTCCACATTGCCGAGACCGGCAACCAGGCAGATGCCGTCAAGCTGAAGCTCTCCATCCTTTTCCGAAAGCTGGGTGCGGCAGATGCCATCAAATGCTTTCCGGCCATATTTATAATAGCTTTCATCCAAAAATCCGAGACGGACACTCTTCATAATAGCATAGGCGAAAATAGCAGATCCGGAAGTCTCCAGATAATTGGGGCTGATACCGCCGCGGTTTACGACCTGATACCACATGCCGGTCTCTTCATCCTGATAGGGCAGCATGGCATCGATCAGCTCTTTGTAAATCTTGCCCAAATTGGCTTTCTCGGCAGCCATAGACTCAGGCATGACATCCATGGTATCGATCAGAGCCATGGCGAACCAGCCCAGAGCTCTCAGCCAGAAGTTTTCAGAAAGTCCGGTTACTTTATCGCACCAGAACATCTGGCGAGAATCGTCGTACGCATGGTAATACAGGCCATTGCGGAGATCTTTCATCAGACGGTATACCTGTATAAACTGCTGATAGCTGTCCTGGCAGCCTTTGCAGTCGTTGTAGGTGACTTCATACTGCATATAGAAGGGCTGAGCCATGTACAGGCCGTCAAGCCAGACCTGGTTGGGGTAGATCTGTTTGTGCCAGAAGTTTCCGGTGGAAGTCCGGGGCTGGCCCTGAAGCTGGCTGTAGATAGTATCCATAGCTTTCCGATACTTTTCTTTGTGAGTCAGGTTATACAGATCGAAAAGAGTCTTGCCGGCATTGACGTTGTCCAGATTGTATTCTTTTGGATCGTAGGAGAGAATGGAGCCGTCTTCCTGCACAAAATAGTCAATAAAGTTGTCTGCGAACTCCAGATATTTCGGTTCTTTCTTCATTAAATACAGTTCCAGAATGGCCTTAATGACACAACCGTCCATATAGTTCCAGGACGGCTTGGCGCCTGCACGAATTTTTTCAAGGTTCCAGATAGGCGCTTCCGGCGTACTCTGCTCCAAAAGCTGATCGATGTAACGATCCAAGATTTTCATAATCAATTTCCTCCTGTGGCGTTTAGTGTTAAAAATGACGAAATAGGGGAGGGGATACTGTTAAGATCAGTATCGCTGCTTATGAAAGATTTTGTTCAGAATTGCTTAAGATTTCTTATAATGATTTAGAAACGTTTGTAGACAGTGGTTCCCAATAATAGTAGCAAACGTTTGCAATAAGAACAAAATTACCCCTTTGTCTTTTCATATAATATCATAATTTCTTAACGAATAGAATTGGGCAAAACATATAAAAAGAATAATAAAAACTAGACATGTTATACAGTTGACATATGAAATAATCAATGCTATTATAAAAACACGAACAAATTATGATGCATATCTGCTTGAAATGTGATAAATGTAAGACCTTACATATGAGCGATATGCATAATTAATGCAAACCTTTGCAATTTATGTGAAAATTTGTAAATTTGCAGGAGGAATGCATAATCAAAGAAAGGGAGAAGCGTTATGAGAAAAACTATCAAACAAGCAGTATCCGTGACTCTGGTTTCTGCTATGGCTTTGTCTCTGGCGGCCTGTGGAAGTTCTTCGAACAGTGCTGAAACGACTGCCGCGTCGGCAGCGGCGGAGGAGACTACGGCGGGTGAGCCGGCGGCAGCAGAGGGGCTGACCGTCAACACCACAGATCCGATTACCATTACTATGAGCTGGTGGGGCGGAGATGCGAGACACGAGGCCACCATGGCAGCGGTAGAGGCATTTATGGCGAAATATCCGAACATTACCGTTGAGATGCAGTATGCTGCATGGAGCGGGTGGGAAGATAAGATGAGTGCTTCCTTTGCAACCGGAACGGCTCCCGATGTCAACCAGATCAACTGGAACTGGATCACTTCTTTCAGCTCTGATGGTTCTGCATTTTACGATTTGAATAAAGTATCTGATATTTTGGATCTGACTCAGTTCTCTGACAGCGTTTTGAGCGATTGTACTGTGGCAAACGAGCTGCAGGGCGTACCGATTTCCATGACTGGGCGTATTTTTTATTGGAATAAGACTACTTTCGATCAGGCTGGTCTGGAAACCCCGTCCACTTTAGCAGACCTGATGGCAGCCGGCCCGGTATTCCAGGAAAAATTGGGTGATGACTACTATCCGCTGGCTATGAATGAGCTTGACCGCACGATCTTTATGGTATTCTATCTGGAGTCTAAATACGGAAAGGCTTGGGTAGAAAATAATGAGCTGCAGTATACTGCTGAAGAGATTCAGGACGGATTGTCCTTCATCAAATCTCTGGAAGACGCGCATGTTATTCCAACCATCAAAACACTGGCCAATGACGGCGCTGACTCTCTGGACAAGAATCCTAAGTGGATGGAAGGCAAATATGCTGGTATCTTTGAGTGGGATTCTTCCGCAAACAAATTCCATGATGCTCTGAATGAGGGCCAGGAATTCGTAGTTGGAGAAGAGCTTCCGGATATGGGTGACTACCAGGGCGGCTTCTCCAAGGTTTCCATGTGCTTCGCAATTTCTGAGACTACTGAGCATCCGGCAGAGTGCGCTGCTCTGATCAACTTCCTGCTAAATGAGGAAGAGGGCGTTAAGCTCATGGGTTCCGAGCGCGGTATCCCGGCATCTGCAGCAGGCTTACAGATCTGCGAGGAGAATAACCTTCTGGATCCTCTGGTAGCAGAAGCAAACGGCAAGGTTATGGATTATGTCAGCTTCCCGCTTGATCCTAAGTTCGAGGCAGCGGCATTAAAGAACACCGACGGTGTTTACTACGATGTACAGGCAGGTTTAAGCTATGGCGATTACGATGTGGAGACCGCAGCAGATGTCCTGATTGAGGGTGTTGAAGAGGTTCTTAACAAGTAAGAGCAAATAGGCAAATGTGGCTGAACCAGCGAGGGTGTCTCGGACGGCAGATTGCTTCCGGGGCATCCTCGTAAGTGAGAAGCGAAGGACAGGCACTAAATGTATGAAACGGGCGGCAGGATGCCATTGGCGTGTGGCCGCACCGATACCCCTCAAAGGGGAAAATTAAGTAAGGAGGATTAAGGTATGTCCACGAAGAAAGGCTTCAAAAAATGGATTTCAGAGAACCTGGGACTTGTATTTATTTTGCCCTGGTTCATCGGATTCCTGATTTTTAAGGTGTATCCTTTCGGCTCTTCGCTATTTTATAGCTTTACTGATTACCACCTGTTTGATGGAATCAAAGAATATGGCCTTATGAATTACGAAGAGATTTTCACCACCACCAAGATTATGAGATCGTTTAAGGTAACGTTCCAGTACGCATTTATGACGGTGCCGTTAAAGTTGGTATTCGCTCTGTTTATTGCGTACATTCTGAATTTTAAAATTAAGGGCGTTAACCTCTTCCGTGTTGCTTATTACATTCCGTCTATTTTGGGCGGCTCTGTCGCAATCGCAGTTTTGTGGAAGGCAATCTTCAAGGGCGACGGTATCGTAAACATGATTCTTGGATGGTTCGGAATCGCAGGCGTTGACTGGCTGGCTGAACCTAAGTATGCATTGTTTATTATCTGTTTGCTGCGTGTATGGCAGTTTGGTTCTGCTATGGTTATCTTCCTGGCAGCATTGAAGGGCGTCTCTCAGGATCTGTATGAGGCAGCATCTATCGATGGAGCTGGCAAGTGGAGACAGTTCTTCTCAATTACAGTGCCGATCATTACGCCGGTTATTTTCTACAATCTGGTAACTCAGCTTTGCCAGGCGTTCCAGGAGTTCAACGGACCGTACATCATTACTCAGGGTGGTCCGAGAAACGCGACGACGCTGATTTCCCTGTTGATTTACAACAATGCATTTAAGAGCTACGAAATGGGTCTGGCCAGCGCCCAGGCATGGTGCCTGTTCATTATCGTCTGTGTATTAACGATCATTGCATTTGCAAGTCAGAAGAAGTGGGTTTACTATTCTGACGAGGATGGGAGGTAACTAACATGACAAGAGAGACGAGAAGGAGAATTTCTACATTTCTTCGCTATTTTATTCTGATTGCAGTCGGTCTGATCATGGTTTATCCTCTGATCTGGATGGTAGGTGCTACATTCAAGACGAACAATGAGATCTTCAGCAGTGCCTGGTTCATTCCCAAGGAGCCGACACTCTCTGGATATGAGAACGCAATGAAGAGCTACGGCGGCGATATCGATTTGATCAAAGCTATGCTCAACACATACTCTATCGTTATCCCTAAGGTTATCTTTACGGTTGTTTCCGCTACGGTTACAGCTTACGGATTTGCAAGATTTGAGTTCAAGGGAAAAGGAATTCTGTTTGCGGTCCTGATGTCTACTCTGTTCCTGCCGCAGGTTGTACTGAATGTTCCTCAGTACATCATGTTCAACCAGTTTGGCTGGATCAATCATCCGCTGTACCTGGCTCTGATCGTGCCGACGATTTTTGCAACTGATACGTATTTCGTATTTATGTTGATTCAGTTCCTGAGAAACATTCCCAAGGAGCTGGAGGAGGCTGCTAAGATTGACGGCTGTAACAGCGTCAAGACACTGTGGTACGTAATCGTGCCGATGTTAAAGCCGTCTATCGTATCCTGTGCGCTGTTCCAGTTCATGTGGTCATCCAATGACTTTATGGGACCGTTGCTGTATGTAAATACACCGGCGAAGTATCCGGCATCTATCTTTGTAAAGATGTCTATGGATGCAGATACGGGATTTGAGTGGAACAGAGTTTTGGCAATGTCTTTGATTTCCATCATTCCATCACTGATTGTATTCTTCCTGGCACAGGATTCCTTTATCGACGGTATTGCAGCCGGCGGCGTAAAGGGCTAAACCTTTCTGTTTGCTGACATGTGGCAGGGTCGTTACAAAAATTGTGTTTTTGTGACGGCCCTGCTTTTTCTATAAAAGAGACAGAGTTTTTCATATTATTACTGGCATGGCAATAGGAAATGTGCTAATATAAGATGAAATGCTACTAACAAAGAATTTTTGTGTGCCTGCTGATGCGGGTACTATAACTATAGAAATGGGCTTAGCCCTGACAGGGGTAATAAAATGGCAGTAACACTAAAAGACGTGGCAAAAGAGGCAGGGGTTTCATATTCTACGGTATCAAGAGCTTTAAATGAGGACATAGAAGAGGCTACGGAGAAACAGAAGAGAATCATCAAAATTGCAGAGAGGATGGGGTATGTTCGCAACCAGGCGGCTGTGAATTTGAAACTTTCCCGTTCCTATGTGATAGGGCTGTATTTTTCTACGATCAGCCGCATGAGTTCTCCCTTTGTCCTTCATGAAGTCTTGACAGGGGTTTACAGCATTGTAGGAAGCCAGTATAATGTAGTGGTAAAAGGTATAGACATGCATGTGCCGGGAACTCTTAATCCCACCTATTACGATGGAATTATTGTTCTCTCCCAGAAAGATGAAGATATGACATTTATGGAGGAAGTTCTCCGAAAAAAGATTCCCATGGTGGTAATCTGCCGCAAGGTATTTGTCGATGCGCCCAATGTGACTACGGATGAGGAACATGCTATGGAGCAGGCGATGGATTACCTGCTGGAGAACGGCCATCGGCGGATCGGTGTGATTGAGGGAAACCATAATCTGGATTCCACCCGCCTGCGCCACAGAGGATGGCGGATATCTGTCAGGCGCCATGGACTGGATCCTGACAAGATTCCTGTGATCAGCGGAAATTATCGGTATGAAAGCGGCTATGAAGCGGCGAAGCGGCTGCTGGACTATAATCTCACCGCTTTCCTCTGCTTTAACGATGAGATGGCTTTTGGGGCCAGGGTAGCGATTATGGAAAGAGGGCTTTCTGTGCCGGATGACATATCGCTGATTGGCTTTGATAACTGGGATATGTCGGGATATTCCAGCATGAAGCTGACAACCGTGGAGCGCAGCATGGGGGATATCGCAAAAGAGGGCACCAGAGTCCTTCTGAAAAGGCTGGAAGACGGAATTGTTGACAATAGAAGAATTTATCTGGAAAACAAACTGATTGTTCGGGAGACAGTAAAAGATATCAGGAAGAAGGACAACAAGGAGGCAGAAGTTTGAAACAAAGAAGTAGAGGTAAACCACCAAAAAAGTGTATAGCAAACAGAACACCCGAAAATTAGCAATTAGCGGGTGAAAACAACTGCAAAATATAAAGAGTAGAGAGAGCGCAATAACTATTGGTTAGTGATTGTATATCCACGAAGCCTGAGAAGCTCAAGAGCCTGCGATACTGTCAAAATCTTTTCCTGTTTGACAGGCCTGTGCTCCAGAAATCCTTCCGGGTTGTAAGGCTCGAGCTTGCTCAGCATGTTCCAGATAGCGGTCAG
>CAJFOF010000088.1 GCA_904395885.1 uncultured Lachnospiraceae bacterium | reverse complement strand
CGTAGTCTCGTTTGGGCGGTATCTCTGCGTAAGATTGGCAGTCCATTGTTAATTTTTATAATGTTCCCTTTGTACACCGTTGCAAGCAGTGTTTTATATTCACGGCCAGGTCTACAGCGTATTCCGCGAAGGCTGCCCGTATCACAAAATCATGTGCGGCCAGAATTATTTGGAGCGCACAGATATTATCGTGATTCCCGGAACAATCCCCGATGGTTTTCCCCGCTTCAGCCCGTCCGGCAATGAAGTAGAGTTCGCCTACGAATACGGCGGCCAGCAGTTGAGCGGAAGGCTGCGGGTTATTAACTCTCCTCTGATTCCCTGCAGGAGCCGCTCTCCGCGGGGAGGCATTTCCATCAATGTAACCGGAATCGTTGAGTGCAGTGTCAATAAATCAGCAGAGACGGCAGCCGCCCAGCTCTCCCGCTATGACCGGCTGTTTGCCGCGCCTCCCCATCACCCGGCGTACAGTCTTATTACAGGTAATACGCTTCCGCCTCTCCCCTATGATTGCCATACAGTTGATCTAACCTCTGAAAACCCTTCATCCCTGTCCTCTGAACTTCTGAAGGCTGCCGCCGAAATCTTAAAAAATTTTTCTATAATTGACTGATGATTTTGGCAAAAAGCTGACGGGCGAAAAGCGGAGGCACTGCATTGCCAATTTGCCGTCCCTGTGAGTAGGGCGTCCCGGAAAATTGGAACCAATCCGGAAAGGTCTGCAGCCGCGCCTGCTCCCGAACCGCAAGTCTGCGTGTCCCCACCAATCTGTTAGTTTTGGGCCCGGCTACTTCCCGGGGCTGTACATAGCCCTTTATCCAGGCCGGCGGCTTTTCCCTCATGGTTTCCTGGAAATCATTTTGGCACGGATAATAAAACAGCTCCATCTCCGGACAGCTTCCCGGCGAAAAAGCTCCGGTGGCAGGCTCTTCGCAAAAAGCAAACTCGTCGCCCCGCACTCTCAATGTGAACGCAGGCTGCGTAAAAACGTTTCGGTTTCGCGGCCCTCTCATTTTAGAATTAGCACGGTGGGAAAAATAGTTTCCTGCCGGCCATGGCAGGTCTCCCACGGCCATATCCACTGTCCTGTAATTCCATTCCATCCATATTTCCGCATCTTTTGGCATTTTTATATATTCCGGTTCGGGCCATTCAAACTCTCTTCCCCAACAGTTTCCGACAAATATCGCCCTTTTTCTGGCCTGCGGTACTCCGTAATCCGCCATATTGATTACTCTGTGGGTGAGCCGATAGCCGATCTGTTCAAAGTCAGCATAAATCTGTTCCAGGACAACGCCTCCGCCTATGCTGATAATTCCAGGCACGTTCTCCATGACAAACCATCCCGGCTTTAAAGCTGCAACGGCTTTTACAAAGTATTTGTACAAACTATTTCTGGGGTCATCTACAAACCTGGCTCCTCTGGCCATCGAAAACCCCTGGCATGGCGGTCCTCCTATAATCAGATCAACCGGTTTCATTCCGTCTCCGGGGTTCCAGTCTTCAATTCTTATGCACTGAACATCCTGGCAGACCCCGAACATATTTCGATACGTCTCTATGCTGTCCCTGTCGCAGTCCAGCGCTGCCACCGGTATCCCGCCAGCCTGCGCGAATCCCAGCGACAGTCCTCCTGCGCCGCAGAACAGGTCGATACATGTCGGAGCGTCTTTGTAAGTCACACTATAGTTGCTAAACAGCATCCAACTCCTCCTGGATTGTATTTTTCATATATGCTGGAATCTGATACATTTTCAATGCCAGTCTGTCCAGCTCTCTCTTCTCCTGATCTGACATTCCCCCTCGATCAACTGCTCTCTTTGCTAAAACGTTGATCTCCCTTGCCGTCAGTAAATCCTCTTCCTTCCGCATCACCGGAAAAGTTTCGACATACACCTTTTTGAAACGTATTCTCCCGCCTTTCATCGGATTGCCGATTCTGGCGCATTTTTGTTTAAAATAATATCTCCCAATACAGCTGTTCAGAATTCCCAGCAAATAGTAATCCTCACCTGGAATAAAAAAAGCCCCGTCTGGAATTATTAAAGAATCTCTGTCCATCGAAAATCTGCATTCTACAGAAATATCCGGAAAAATGATTTTAGGCAGAAAAAACAGGTCGTAATACGCACACGGCCGCAGTCCATACCATGTTTTATGCCCCTCTATATCGGTCCTTGCCTGCAAGTCTTTCTGATATGCCGCCATGTGAAAATATATTTTTGAACGCTCGTCCAGCTTCTCGTCCTTTTTAATCAGCGCCAGATAATCCCCATCCCATGCGGATCGCCATTTTTTAATCTTCTTGGGGACAATCATTCGTTTACAGTAGCCATAGTCGTAGGAGTCAAAGCCTTCCAGATCACTTTCCGTCATAAAAAAGGCTTTCTTACACCCCGTCTTGATTCCGGAGAAAACACCGCCTGAGTATTCTTTAAGCGGAATTCCTCTTCTCTCTAAAAAATTCAGAATACTCCTGGCGCCTGAAGAGCTAAATATCCATCCCTGCTCTGAAGCATTCTCCTGCGTCAGCCACATTCCCTTGCTATACAGCAACGCCAGCGGGTGTTTCTGAGGCAGGGTATCATATTCATACCTCAAAAACTCCTTTCTGTTCTTGTTTTTAGCAATCGTATAAACAGAAGTATGGATTCCGATATTTTTAAATACCGGCAATTCATTAAAATCAGCAATCGCGCATAAATTCCCCTGATTCTGAATTACCCTCCGTATTGCTCCCCCATAACTGCTGCTCTGAAATTGGGCCGGCGTGACAAATGTCAGCACCCCATCTTTTTTCAGCATTCTCAGACCATGGGCAATAAAGTAAACATATAAATCGGCATTTTTTCCTCCCGCCTCAGGGTAATTCTGAAGGTAGTCTTTCTTTTTCCCGGCTTCGACGCTTTCTGCTCTTACATAAGGCGGATTTCCAATCACAATATCGTACGCTTCCCGTTGGCCCGGCATATCTGCTGCCATTCTCCGATCCTGCCGGTCAGACAATGCATCCCTGCAGATAATCCTGCTTCTGTAGAACGGCTCGGCATCCTTCCCATAGTACAGAGCGAGTCTCTGTATGGTAGCCTCCACATACAGCGGATTTACATCGCATCCACAGATCTTAGGGTATTCCAAAATACCTAATTTTCTATATACTTCGGCCACTGCCAATGGATATGCTCCTCCACCGACACAGGGGTCATACCAGGCAACAGACCTTATTAGATCTCTCAGATCTTCTGCGGCCTCCATGCTATCCTGCATTATCCCGCAGGCGAAGCGCATAATTTCATCTTTCTCAAAGCTGCAGTGAATACTGATCCACTCTATAAGGCTCATGCGAACCATATCCTCAGCCAGAATGTCAGGCGTCAAAACTGCCCCTTTCCCATGGTTCCATTTTTTTATTTCATTAATACTGTATGCAGCCTGGGCAAGCACATTGTTCGTAATCTCATCTTCTCTTTGTGCAAATGCTCTGTCCCACGCCGCCGTCCTGCATTGATCCGGCAACAGAGCCAATGCTTGTACACATTCTTCCTGCGTCCGATTATGAGCACAGATTGCCTCGGCGAACTGCGTCCCCAGTTCATGCTCTTTAGGAGATGTCACCATCCAGGAGCTGTTCATCTTACCACCTCGCGCTCTATTATATACTGGGAATCAAACAATCGCAACCCGCTTTGATTGTTAACATAATTCTGGCAAGACTATTTTTACACTCGCTGTTTTTATCATATCTCGCGCGAAAGTGGTGACACCTGCTTCCATATTAAACCGAACCAGCTTGAGATATTTCGATCTGCACACCGGAAGGGGAGCGACCATCGGTCTAGCTGGCGAGGTCATCCAGTTAATCCCGATTTCAATCCACGCTCCCGCGAGGGGAGCGACTGTGACAAGCTTAGATGGATTCTTGATCGTGCGGATATGTATATTTCAATCCACGCTCCCGCGAGGGGAGCGACGGGAAATCCTGCGGGCGACTGGACGCCCCACGGCTATTTCAATCCACGCTCCCGCGAGGGGAGCGACACCTACATTGCAGGTATTTTCTTATATTTCCACGAATTTCAATCCACGCTCCCGCGAGGGGAGCGACAATATATTTGCTCAAATTCTCGCGCTTTTGGGATATTTCAATCCACGCTCCCGCGAGGGGAGCGACCTTTTCATCAACCATTGCTTTCCCTTCGTACAGATTTCAATCCACGCTCCCGCGAGGGGAGCGACTTTTTACCTAATGCTTCTTACATAATATTTATAGATTTCAATCCGCGCTCCCGCGAGGGGAGCGACAGATTACACCGGAGAGAGCACAGAGGCCATGAAAATTTCCATCCGCGCTCCCGCGAGGGGAGCGACCTTTCTGATTTACCTGTTTGATTGCTTCGTAATATTTCAATCCGCGCTCCCGCGAGGGGAGCGACGCGTGCCTATTAAAAATCAAAACAAAGTAAAACAATTTCAATCCGCGCTCCCGCGAGGGGAGCGACGTGTAACACTCTAATTTCCCGATTATACAATTAATTTCAATCCGCGCTCCCGCGAGGGGAGCGACAGAGTTGCCGCCATTTTATAAGGGTTAATTTTGGATTTCAATCCGCGCTCCCGCGAGGGGAGCGACCTTGATAACGGGAAAGAAATTTTTTTGAAAATAATTTCAATCCGCGCTCCCGCGAGGGGAGCGACCTAAAGCAAACTATTCGTAAAAGCGTTGTTTAACATTTCAATCCGCGCTCCCGCGAGGGGAGCGACCATGGGGGTTAAAAAATGAAAATCAATGCATATATTTCAATCCGCGCTCCCGCGAGGGGAGCGACGTTTTACCTGGATCCGCCCTATTATGAGGCGGAATTTCAATCCGCGCTCCCGCGAGGGGAGCGACAGCAATTATATCCAATTTCTATATTATCTTTTCGTGGCAAATTGCCAATCTATCCTTCTATAGCAGCGAAACTGCACTTTTTTCCCTTTCAGCCGTCCTTCTTTATCCCCACATTTGTGCATATTTCTTGGTGCGAATCTCCCGGGGATTTTCTGTGTGCTTGCGGTTCGCACCGGCTCGTTATCTGCTTTAGAAGGAAACTATAGCTCTTTTAATACAATTTCAGACGCGTCGTTCAAACAGACAGGCCTATGTATCGTTTTATAAAATTAAGGTCTGGTCTGCCGGAATTCCTCTATCTACGCCTATATGCTCCACCTTCGTCTGATATTTATTCCCCAGATAGTAAAAGCGCAGGCTGTCAACATCAGCATCAATAATGTCAGTTAAAATCGCTTTTAGTTCTATACACTGTGCGTTATCTAAGATACATTCAAATACAGAATTCTGCACTCTTCTCCCGTAGTTCACACACTGTTTTGCAACTTTTCTCAGCCTTGTTCTGCCCGCTGCAGTCTCTGTATTCACATCATATGTGATCAGCACCAGCATTTTTCCACCTCATTTCCACAGAAACACCGGGTATCCGTCCAGATCTCCTCTCAAATATCTGGCCAAAAGCATTGCCTGCACATAAGGAACCATTCCCCATTCAACTTTCTCATTTAAATACGGATGAGTAATGATCTCTTTCTTTTTACTCTGCCATTCTGCCAGAACTTTTCTCCTGGTCTCATCGTCCATCAGGACGGCTCCGTTTTCTTTTTTAGAGAAATTTTTTCCGCTGATGATTTTCTTATTGATCAGTGACAGGACAAAACGGTCTGCCAGGACTGCCCGCAGCTCTTCTATTAAGTCTAAGGCCAGAGACACCCGGCCCGGACGGTCTGTATGCAGATAGCCGACATATGGATCCAGACCCACGGTTTCTAAAGCCGAGGCAATGTTGTTGGTCAGAAGCGTATAGACAAAGGATAGCAGTGCATTTACATTGTCCAGAGGCGGTCTTTTATTTCTTCCCTGAAAAACAAAGTCTTTTTTCTGCTGCAGGATAAGCTGGTCGAACACACCAAAGTAGATGCTCGCCGCCTCCCCTTCATATCCCCTGAGCTGTTCTTTTGACTGGCTGTCCTGTATCAGTTTCAGCGAATTTTTCAGGAAGTTGGATGCTGCTTTTACCTGCTCTGCATCAATTTGCAGGCTGTGATCTCTAAGGGCGCGTTCCAGCACCCATCTGGCATTGTGTACTTTCCCCAAGATGCAATTTTTCGCTATGCCAAGGCTGATCTCCTTATCTTTGCTGCCTGCATACTGCTGCTGTCTTAAAACGACATTCCCCCTGGTCTTCCCGGAAATCCTCGCCAGGAATTTCCCCTGAGGCGTAAGATAGCAGAGTGAAATATTCCTCTCGGCGCAGGCCCCCATCAACGCCGGGCTGGTTCCCCTGTAACCAAATGAAACAATTCCCTCCAGATTGTGCAGCGGCAGTCTTCCCAATTCCGTCTTGTCTTCAAAAACAACTACATTTTCTCCATCCAGAGCCAGATAGCTGTTTTCAGAAGTGACGTACAGCGTATTTAACAGCTTCTTCATTTCTCTTCCTCCCTCAGCATCTGGCTGATGTACGTTTTCACGGAAACCGCCTTTCCTGTTTTGGGCAGGCAAATGTTTTTCAGGGAGCAGGCATTACAGGATTTGCTGTATTTTACCCTGGGAGTATATTGCCTGTCATAGTATCCGTGCATCTCGCGGAATATGCTCTGTACTTCCTGTCTCAGCTCATCTGTGATCTCCACCGGTTCCCGCCTCCTGGTTTCACCATAGAAAATTGCTCCCTCTAGAATTTGGGTACAAAACATCTCTTCCAGACACATTGCCTGGGCCGCCAGCTGCAGTCGATCTTCGTCTGTCTGCTTTGGCTTTCCCTTCTTATATTCAACCGGATATACGGAATACAGGCCCCGGTGTCCATGCAGCCGGATTCCGTCCTCGCATCTGCGAAATTCCACCACATCACACTCTCCGCTGACTCCCATCACTCTGGACGCCACAGGAAGGGCCCTGGCGATGATGGTGTCTTTTCTCTTTTCTGCCAGGTAAGGGTCATGGACTTTTTTATGCATTAATTCTCCAGTTACCGTGTGCTCGTTTTCCGCCCACTGCTGTTCGATGTGGATCAGAGCCCACTGTCTCCGGCAAAACTTGAAATGCTGGATTCCAGAAATCATTAAATAGTCATCTTCGGCATATTCCATTATATCATCCTTTTTACTTCTACCGAATCCGGGATCTTCTCATCATGGATCTGCACGGTATAGTCCTGATATTTTCTTGGATATTCTACACCTTCATTTTTCTTGACTTCGACTGCGTCAAACAGCTTATATGCCGGGCAGTCTCCTAATTCTTTGCTGTGCTTAAACACAATCAGTTCCCGAACGGCCATCTTCCCTCTTGCCGCGGAATGGTCGTGTTCAAACATATTGATAATGGCCTCCCACAGCAGTTCCAGATCCTCCTCCGAAAAACCTGTCACCTTTCTGGCAAGATTGGCAGAAATATATCCTTCTGCACGGTACAGGCCGTATGGAACAATGCTTTTCCTGCCCATCTCGGTACTCTTGTTCTCCGCGTCTTTTTCTGTGGTAATGGCAACTCTCGTGATGGTAACTTCCTGGCTGATAATCGGATCGATGCTTCTGGCAAAACCAATCTGCACAGGCCCCCGCACCTGGCCGCAGTTCAGCGATGCCTTGACGAAGGTAGTCATAACCGCACCGAAAGTCCGGATATCGTAAAAATTTCTGCACATATAATCCCGCAGCTTGATATCTGTATCGGGATCATTTTTCTTTAATTTTTTCAGAGCCTCCGTCACTTTTTTATCGTCCGTATCATCGATTCCAAGGTTGGCGCAGGCCTCCCTGTCGCTTCTGTTAAGGGGCACATCTTCTTTGATGTAAATTTTAAAGCCCTCGGCATCTTCTTTTACGGTCTCAATATAATTTCTGATTTTTCGCTTCAGGCACACATCCGTCACCAGCCCCAATCCGCTCTCCGGGTCGATTCTCGGCATATTTCCCGCGTCGGGATCCCCGTTGGGATTTCCGTTTTCCACATCAAACAGCACAACAAATTCATACCTGTTTTTAATTGCCTCACTCATTTATTTATCCTCCCTTTTTTCAAACCGCTTCTGCATCTGGTGATAATACCCCAAAATAAACCTTCCCTGTTCCTCCAAAGACAGGCGCCTGGGGAACTCTTCCAGATTTCCCATAATGGCTGTCAATACCTGCTCGTAATATCTCTTTGAACTGCCTTTTTCCCTCTCCAGCTTTTTCATATGGCTGTTCTTGAGCTTGATCAGCACCGGAAAAACAGATGCCGGCGCTGCACAGGCGGAATTGAAATACCGGTCACGGATGGTCGCGTTGATTCCCGGGTTCGCATCCATCTGAATGGATTCCAATACGGCGAACAGTCTCCCTGACAGGTACGCCGGATCTCTGTTATCCTCCATAAGTCCCATATAGTCCTCTCCCCTCTCTAATCCGCAGTTTCGTATTAAATATGCTTTTATGATTCCTGCCCTGCCCCAGGTAACGGCTCCCTGTTCTGCCCGGACGCGGATCAGTGTGTCTGTATAAAGACTTGCCGGATATCTGGCGCCGGACAAAATGGCCTGCAGCACCATGGCAGCCATGTTGGGAACCGGTGTTTTCTCCTTTGATTTCTGGTTGATCGTCTCATACAGCATCCCCCAGACTCCCAGGTATTCCCGCTTTTCCCAGGATGGCCGTACAATTTTCATTCGCTGATAGTGGCTGGCAATATTCTCCAGAATATGCCCAAAGGAATCCTGGTAAAAGAAACGGACCGACAATCTGGCCGCATTAGGCGCCAGCCCTAAGATATAAAATTTCTGATCCGGATTCAGTTCAATATTGTTGATCCGGATCGCTCTGTGCTTTTGTAAATTTTCAAAAATTCCGCGGATCTCCTCCTGGTTGTCCGGCGGATTTACAGACAGGCAAAAGGTTTCCTGATATGCCTCTTCCCCGCTCTCCGCCCAGAATACAACCATAGAATCGCCGATCTGAAACACATACTTTCTCTGGCTCAGCAGATAATTCAAGGCCGTCGTGTAGGCAAACTCAGCGTATTTTCCCACCGGGGCATTGTAGCTCTGCTCCTTTCCGTAGGATTCAAACGCCGGGGCATTGAAGGAAACCAGCGCCGCCCCGCTGGACTGGGCCCCGGGAACGCCTTTGATCGTTTTATGGATTCTGGAAATCTCTGACCTTTTTCCGGTTACCAGGCAAATGCCGTTTTGGGCTTCTTCAGAACCGTTTCCCGCCGTCTCCCATGCCTCCCTGATATAACCGTCATCCTGGGCATTGTCCACTCCCATGCAGAAGATCAGATTGCCGCCATCGGTGATATCTTCCCAGGCTTCTTTTACTGCCCCACATTCTGCCGCCTGCTCCGGCTTCCAGTTCTCGAAATACAGCCGGACCGCCCTGGCCATATCCCCTTCGACATTTTTCAGCAAAGACAGATGCCTTTTCTTTGCCGCCTGGAAGCATTCCAGCACTCTCTGCCCTGTCCCATCCGCATCAATTCCCAATATATATTTGGAATTATCGCATAAAAAATTGGCCGATACTCCGGAAGAGCGGGTGACCATCTCCGGGACCATCATGGGCGACGGGACCAGGACCTTCTTTTTTCCTCTTTCTTCTTCCTGCTTTAGAGAAACGATACCTGTAATCTCCCCGTCTCTGGAGAGATTGACCGCATAGGCAACCTTTGCCTGGCACCAGCCCTCTCTCGACACCTTTCCTGCGTCAGCCAGATTTTCATAGTGCTTTACCAATGCCTGCAAAATCATCGTACCACCTCGCAGTCTCTCAAATCCAGAACGCCCCTCTTCATAACAGCTCTGAAAAACATAGGCTGCAGATTCTCTTTATCTGTGTAATCAATGTCGTAAAGCATAAAGCCCAGGTCTTTCTCTTCCACCTCGTCATAAGCCGTTTTTATCTCGTCCTCCTCGCACAGGCAGAAATGAGCCGGAAATTCCCTGCAGCCAAAATAAGGCATATGATAACATTCCCCTCTTTTCAGACGACGCATAATAATGTCCTTAAATTTCCCCGGGTTGTCTGTCTCATTTGCCTTCTCTGTCATGTCAAAATGGGCTTCTATCACATATTCTACATTGCACAGCAGGGTGGACGCTCTCTGTACAATATCCGCCTTGGTGCTTATGTAAAGCGGCTTCTCCGCTCCATTGTAGGCCTGCAGCACGCTGCTGGCCAAAATTTTGCTCTTTACCTCATTTCTCCTCACACTGGTAAATTGAATGGGATTTTTTACGTATATCCTGTCAATGATCCACCTCATGCCAGGATGCCAGTAGATGGCCTCTAAAATCCCTCTGGCTGCCGAAGGGGTTATCACGTCATACGAATACCGTTCTACTTTAAGCTCCGGCCTGGAGAAAAGGGCGTAATCTCCCCACACTTTCACCTTTACTCCCATTCCCATAGCATTTTCTCCTTCCTCTTTTTCATATACTGTCACTCCCCCCTTTATGCCGTGCTGCAGCACAGCCATTCTTTTGTCTGCTTTTTACATTTTTTATCTTCTTTTTTCTCTTTTTATTTACAATATTACTATATCACTCTATTAAAATAAACACAATTTCTATTTTTTTACAGCATAATCGCCATCCCGGCGTCTGCGTCCAGCGCAAGGCCTGTCTCTTCCGTGTATTGGGTTTCATTTACAAGCTCATAGAAATCTTCCATGTTTTCCGATACCGGCCTCACCATCCCGGCCCCGTACAGGTTCTCGAAATCTCGCTCATATATCTGGATGCAGTATTGGCCGGCCTTTCGCATTCCTGCCTTCGTGTACCCCTGGTATTTCAGCTGCTGCAAAAGCTGCTTTGCCTCCTCTTCTCTGGGGACAAACACCGTTTTCGTATTTTCTTCAATGAGCTTAAATCTCTTTCCCACCGCAGCAAAGTTGTAAACTCTTTTCTGAAATTCTTCCATAATCTTCTTTTTGTCCAGGCTTTCTCCCCGGAAATGGTACAATCTCCGAAAATATTCTTCAATGCTTTCCAGAGAAGAGAGATCCCGGTTCTCTGCGATCAGGATCTTTGTCACGTCGATCTGCTGCCTCTGCCCTGGAATATTCTCTTTTTCTTCAAATTGAAAAATCGATACCGTACTTTCCTCTGCCTTTCTTCTGCCTTCCCTGTTGCATCTGCCTGCCGCCTGTATCATAGAATCAATCCCGGCAAGCTGCCTGTATACGGACCGGAAATCAAGATCCACCCCTGCTTCCACCAGGCTGGTGGAGACCAGGACACACCGCTCCCCTGCCTGGAGTCTCTCTCTGATCTGGTCCAGTACGCGGCGCCTGTGCATCGGATACATCGTCGTTGAGAGATGGTAGACACCCTCTCCTCCCAATCGGCGGTAAATTGCCTGCGCCCGCTTTCTCGTATTGACAATGCACAATGCCTGGTACTCTTTTTCCAGCCTTTCCACCAGATCGTCTTCTGTAATGGTCCCGATATTCTGAAAAACCGCCCTCTCAAAAAAGCGAAACTGCTCCTCCTTCCTGGGGCAGAGCTCCACTGCCGTCCTGCCCTTAAAAAACGGATCCAGCGCCGGCTGAGTAGCCGTACACAGAACCATACTGGTGCGGTAATTGGCAAGCAGCTCCTCCATCGCGGCTGTACAGGGTTTTAAATAGTCGTTGGGTAGCATCTGGGCCTCGTCAAAAATAATGACGCTGTTGGCAATATTGTGCAGCTTCCTGCATTTAGAGGACTTGTTTGCAAACAATGACTCAAAAAACTGAACGTTAGTCGTCACCATTACCGGCTTGTCCCAGTTTTCCGCCGCCAACTGCATCGGCTTTAATTCCTCTGAACTTTCATAATCCACATTGGAATGGTTTTCCAGCACATTGTCCTCACCCAGAATGCTGCAAAACACTGCCGCATTCTGCTCAATGATGCTAGTGTATGGGATTACATAGATAACCCGGTCCAGATGATGCTCAGCGGCGTGGCGCAGGGCGAACGCCAGAGAAGCCACTGTCTTTCCTCCTCCGGTGGGAACAGTCAGGCGAAACAGTCCCATCGGCAGCTTCCCGCAATCCAGGCAGTTTTGCAATATCTCCGTTCTTCTGCCATTGACAGTGTTTCGATCCCGGTTGGACAGCCAGCCTGAAATATAGGTCTCCAGCTTCTTTAACAGCACTTCCATTGTCTCCCCTGAATCCCGTTCTGCCTGCCCGTCTTTCATAAACCGCTCTGTGTCCAGGAAATCCGCATCCACTAGGCAGGAATACAGCATCCGGATAAAAAAGCTGAGCGAGAAGTCAAAATTGCCGGTCTTTTTGGGGTCGAATGGCGTCGTTTTCAGCTCCGGGATCCCGATCTCTGCTTTATATGCCTGATAATCCTCCACCTTCTTGCCTTTTCTCGCCATCAGAGTAGATTCTGTGTCAGAAGACGTTCCGCGATCCGGAAGCCCGGCATGGTGACCTGCAATGCAGTAGCTCATGCACTCATAGAGGCCGCCCTTCTCAAAGCACACCTGTGCTCCGGCACTGGAGTGATCTACCTGTATACTGCTGTCTTCCTTCAGCTTTTTCTGGAATTTTGCGGAATACTTTCCAATGTCGTGAAGCATTCCGCAGCAATAGCCCCAGTCTCCCTTCCCAAAGCTGTCTGCAAACGTTTCCGCCAACCGGGCTGTCCCCTGCAAATGTTCCAGCAGCGACTGCCTTCTCTCTGGTTCTTTCTCTCTGTCGATGTGCGCCAGATACTCTTCCATACTGCCTCCCCCTTTTCATAAAGATGTTATACAAAAATTATCCTTCATCTTCGCCAAAAATCAAGGGTTTTCTGACCAATTTACGCAGAATTCCGCTTTTTTGACCCATCTTGATTCAGTTCGCATATTGCACTATAATTGGGATGTAACATTCTTATTAGAACGATCGATGTGAGGTGGCAGAATGCTGACAAAAGAAGAAATGCCGGCCTGTCCGGTAGCTACAACGGTTCAACTGATCGGGAGCAAATGGAAGCTGTTGATCATTCGTAATCTGCTTGTTCGTCCGTGGCGCTTTAATGAACTGCGGAAAGATCTGGCCGGCATCAGTCAGAAGGTTCTGACGGACAGTCTGCGCTCTATGGAGGAAGACGGTATCGTTACGCGCACAGTCTACCCCGAGGTGCCGCCAAGGGTAGAATACTCTCTCAGTGAATTGGGCGAGTCCATGCGTCCCATTATCAAAGCCATGGAGGTGTGGGGTCTTGAATATAAGCAGAAGATGTGATGCCATCGTCTCCTGTTCAGCCGTAAGCAACCATAAAATAAATTCCAGGCGCGCCAATTGGTTACACGCCTGGAAATATCGTCCATATCTGGCTTTCTAGCCTTTCTTTCTTAGCTTTAACGAAATCCCTTTCTGCCTGGCCAGCTCCTGTATCAGCTCTGCAATGCCTGCCGCTCTTTCTTTCAGGGGCAGATCCTGAAGCCTGTTCTCTGTTTCCGCCTGAATCAACACCGCTTTCAAATCTTCTAAAGTCAGGAAATTCACTGCCGTACAAAACAGAGTTTTCTTTCTGCCATCATTGTAGCGCTCCAGCAGATATTCCAAAATTCGGATTTTTTCCTTCTGCTCCTCCTGATAAGAGCCTGGACCCATCTTTTTTTGTTTCTCCAAATCTTTTTTTTGATTTCTATGTGTAATAAATGAATCGAACTCGTCGATCTTTTCATATTTTTTACAGGGAAATTCCTCACACTGGCTGCAATACTCTAGTTTTCCATGACCCAGACTGCACCTTGCTAGCTTGCACGGCTGGTTCCCTTTCCCGCCCCCGCAACCAGGGCAATATCCCCCTAAATGCATGGCGCATAATCCGCAGTTCAGCCCACACAGAGAAAAAAATAAATCTGATCTGGCAAAATCTTTCAATGGTTTGCTCTCTCCTCCATAAATCTGCAGACAGCAGCGGCCGCAGCCTCTGCATTGGAATACAGTGCCGGATGGCCGCCCTGCGAAAACATACAGATCTCCGCATTGGTCTCAGCCGCCACCGCCTCATACTCCTGCTGCAGGTCTCCTCTGGTCATACCGTCGCCCAGACTCCCCATCAGCAAAAGAGGAACCTCAAGTTCTGCCAGCGGTCTTACAAACAGCGGCAGTTTCTCCTCCGCACACCGCACCAACGCCTCTGTGTCCCGGTCTACGACCTGTTCCCAGTCGTCCCCCTGACACCACTGGTAAAATCCGGCTGCCTGAGGATCTCCTTTCGCCCCCTCACGCTCCTTCATAAGATTTTCTGCAAAACCATCTCCCAGTGTCCGGCCGTCAAAGCTGTCAGCCACGATGCCGGCCACCAGGTCAGGTCTCAAAAGCCCTGCATTAATTGCCGCCCATGCTCCTCCGCTGCACCCAAGCAGGCCTGCCTTCCTCAATCCCAGATGCTCCAGCAGGGCGACGGTCTGCCGCGCCTGCTCCTGCCATAAATCCGGAGGAAATTTTTCTATCCGGTCGGATCTTCCATTTCCCAGAAAATCTACAAGAATCACTCTGAACTTATCTTCATACAATGGCAGAAGGGGTTCAAACATTCTGGAAGACGCCGTGTTTCCGTGCAAAAACACCAAAGGCCTTCCATTTCCTTTTTCTGTGTAATAAATCTTTTTTGAATGGTAGTAAAAATATGACATCTCTGCGCCTCCTGATCCGTACTCGTTTCCAGTTACCGGTCAGCAGGGCCTCCATGTCTTTTAAGCCCTGCCGTTTAGTGGGCTCTTGTCCAAATCCCCATATCTTTTCCTCCGTTTTCCGCGCTTATTTCCTAAGTGCTTTTCTTCATTTTACATCAAAAGGGGGCTGCAGACAAACACTTTCTGCCTGGGTGTTCTTTTAATATTTATGAAGAGCAATGCGAGGAGTACACCAAATCCCGCAACCTGCTGTCTGGTATAAAAGAATTCCTGCGCGGGTCCCCCTCCGCCTGGTAGACCATCAAATTTTCCAAATAAAATATGGAACTCCAGACCGTCTCAAAATCTGGTTCCTCATCGTACTGACACATGAATCCGTACTTTCCCATCAGAAGCTCCATTATAGTTTCGGCAAGATTTTCGTCCATTCTCTTAGACAGACTGTCCAATACTACACGGTACCGTTCCTTCGAGCCATAGTCATCTCCATTTGAGTCATCATAGAGCCTCATCTTCTCAGAAGTAAAGCTATTGACCGTACATATCAATTTCCCCTCATGGCAAATCTCCGCTTCTCGGATATGTTTCATAAGAGGTGCGCACTCAACAACGGCCATCTCCCCACGCTTATCCGCAAGTAAAATATTACAGTTAGAGGCCACTGGCAGTTTCTGCAACAGCTTTAAGGCAGTTTCTGTACTGTCTGCCTTCTCCAGCAGATAACGCACGATAAAGCAGGAATTAAACCCCGGCTGTATACTTTTCAGCCGGGTCATCACAAACGTCATGGCCACGACTAGTCCATGTTCATTCAATCCTTCTTCGCCATTAATGAAAGAAGACGTTATAATCTGAAAGCGGCTGCCTCCCGTCGGAGCATACACCACGCTTTTGCTGCTCTCTCTCAAATAAGGCGGCAGATCATTATTTCTTCCGTACAGCGTTTTTCCATCTCTCACACAGGCAAACGCGGTGCATCCCCTGACCTCAAGCGGGATATTGCGTTCCAAATTGTACATACAGCAACCCATGCACAGCATCCAGGATGCAAATGAAAGGTAATCCGCACCAATCGTATCACTGATGCCTTTTATTTCACTGCACACCTCTGGGAAAATTTCTTTTAGCAAACTCTCACTGGCCCGGCCATGTCTGCGCTGGAACTCGTCAAGGCGGAGCGGAAAGAGTATATTCTCTTTCTCAAACATCTGTCCTTGTCTAACCCCCATCTCATAATAGTTACCCCTTAAAGTCACATGGTCCATATCTGTCTCCTCCTCACGTTTTCACGGCAATCCACACTTCAGAATGTCCATATGATCTGCTGCAGATAGGATAGATTTCAATATCTGGCAGCCCTACATACTCATATCCCGAAAATGGAAGCCATTCCGTATAAAACTGTCTGAAAGCATTTTGTACCGTTTCTTTAAAAGGACCTTCATTTTCAAAAATCACCCATCTCGCCGAAGGGATCTCATATTCCAGCATCCCCTTTGGAGCCGCAGCTCCTGTTGCAGCGGCAATATAATAAAAAATCTGACCTGGGCCTTCGTATGCGGTTATCCCCAATATTCCCTCGGGTTCCCGGTCAGAGACCCCGATGATATCTGCCAGCAGATTTTTATTGATAGCACTGTTCCAAAATTCCGGCACCCGCCTTTGATTTTCTTCCATGTCTTCCACCAGTGGTATACGAATTCCCACAACCCGCATAGCTTTCTTTTCGGTCACCCGGTAGGTCAATGGACAAGCCCCGCTGATACTAACTGAAAACCGGATCGGCGGATACGCATTTAGCTTGCTTCCAGCTATTCTGGCAGCGACGGGCGGGATATTGTGAACTCTCTGAAACGCTCTGTTAAATGCAGTAGGAGAATCATATCCGTATTTCAGTCCAATATCTGTGATTCTTCTATTCGTTCTCTGTATATCAAAGGCCGCCTGCGTCATTCTTCGGCGGCGTATATATTCGGACAGAGAGATCCCCGCCACATAGGAAAATACCCGCTGAAAATAATAAACAGAGCAACAGGCAATGCGCGCTGCCTCTTCATAGGAAATCTCGCCCTCCAGGTGGTCTTCTATATAGTCAATCGCCTCGGTGAGATGTTTTAACCACTCCATACACGGTCCTCCTTACTGGAATACCATACACCAAACCCGTTTATTTTTCCTCTCTTTTCCTGTCCGGTTCTGTAAACTCAATCTCGTCTTCCCCGCAGCCGCTCCCTGGCCCATTTCTCCATAAAATCCATCTGCTCCTCTGTGTGGAACCAGTGCTCTCCTCCCTTCATGACAGTCAAACTGCAGCCGAATTTGCAGGCAAAAAATTCCACGCTTTCGCGTTCTATCATATGATCGCTGCTGCCGTACAAAATATCCGTGGGAACCTGCCACTCCTCAACCGGGTGCTCCTGCGCGTATCTCCGGTATTCCCACGACAGCGTCTGTCCAAAGGAAGTCGGTACCACTCCTTCCTTTTCCAACTGCGCCTCGGAGACGTCTGCCCATTCCATCATCCTGGTTATCAGCCGTGCCATATCAACCACCGGCGAGACAAACAGGCACTTCTGAAACTCTTTCCCGGTAAAGCTCTGCATACTAAACCAGGCGCCAATGCTGAGGGCAAACAGGGAAATCTGCCCCCAGCCCCTGACAGCAAATTCCATCACTTCGCGAAGTTCCGGCACAATGTGCCACGGGTCAAAGCAGTCTTGCTCCGCTTTCCTCTCCCCGTGTCCAGGCAGATCCATGCTCAGCACCTGCCAGCCGCATCCGCAGGCAATGGCCGCAAACTGACCGGCCTCCTCCTTGTCTCCGCCCTGGCCGTGGACATACAAATACAGCCTCCCGGAAGGTTCGCCCCAGACAACCGCAGGGATACGGCCTATATAAAATTTCTCTTTCTTCACTCCCATTTTCATCCTCCTATCTCTCCAGCCGTTCAACGCAGCCGGATGCAATTGCCTGGATATTCCTCCTGACGGCCTCCTCCGGCCAGTCCCACCATCTCAGATCCAGCAGCCTGGCGATCACTGTATCGTCAAACCGCTTTCTTATGGTTCTCGCCGGAACGCCTCCCACGATCGTGTATGGCGGGATATCCCTGGTGACAACGGCCCTGCTTCCGATGACTGCACCGTCCCCGATCCTGACGCCTGCCAGAATGACAGCTTCATAACCGATCCACACATCATTGCCGACCACAATGTCTCCCTTATTATCCCAGGCATCCGCTACGTTTTTCTTCTCAAGCCCCCACTCTTCAAAAAGCAGCGGGAAAGGGTAAGATGACAGGGAAGCCAGGGTGTGGTTTGCGCTGTTAAAAAGGAACCTGGCACCGCAGGCGATGGAACAGAATTTTCCAACCACAAGTCTGTCACGGTTGATCGGGTAGTGGTAAAGGACATTATTCTTTTCAAAGTCTCTGGGATCATTTACAAAATCATTGTAGATCGTATAGTCGCCTACTTCGATTCCGGCGCCCCCGATCACGTTTTTCAGATAAACCGTTTGGGTATCTCCCGTTCTCGGATAGATCTTGTCTGCCTCTGCCATTTTTTCATTCCTCCTGTACAATCGTTCTGTAAAACCATTGTACCTGCCTGTCCGTACCGCTTCAATCCACCAAACACTGCAGACCTGTTTCGTAAAAAAGAAGGGGATGCCGCACAATTCCGTTTCTTTGGCACTGCCAATCTATTGTGGACTTCCCCTTCTATATCCTATTTCTGATAAATAATCTTCCTGATCGCGTATACGGACAGGCAATAGTGCTCCGCCAGCTCTTCCACAGAGCATCCTCCCCTGTACCTGGAAACGATCTTTCTGTTCCGCTCATCGAACTCCTTCCGGCAGCCGGACAGTTCGCCCCAGGATCTGCGATGCTCTTCCCTGGCGGGAATGTAAATATATCCCGCCTGGACATACTTTTGCAGCTCTTCCACCAGCTCATCAGGCAGAATTTCTCTGGCATTTCTATATTTCATATGCGGGCTCCCTCCTTGATAAATTCCATCAAGCAGCAAAGCCAGCCATTTCAAAGCGACGTAAAATCTACTCCACGCAAATGTCGCTCACTGCACTGGCTCTGCGTGGAGGAAAGCATCATTCTTTCGTTTTTTGTTGTGACACATAATTTCACCTTCCTGCCTTTGAGTATATCAAAGAGATTTTTTTATTTCAACACCGTCTCTCTGCGGCAGCCACTTCTTTTTATCTCAAACCTTCTTTCCCATGCATGCCCTGACAAATTTCAGCGGCACATTCATGCGCTCCGCCGCCTCCTCCGGCGTCATTCCCCCATCCAGAAAGCGCCGACAGACCGCCTTCATATTTTCACCCGCTTCAATCATATGCCTGTCCGGATCGTAAAAACGCACCACCCGCTGTCCCCAGGCATGTTCCTTCACCGGATGAACCAGAACAACTTTCTGTTTTCTCAGCGATTCTATAAACTCATCAAAATGGTCTTCCTCAAAATAAAGTTCTGCATCATTGCTTCCAAATTTCACCTGATCCGTGCCAATAAAACCGCGCCAGGTGTCCAGCGTCTGCAGGGCAATTCCTCCGGTCAGCGTCACATTGGCCCAAAAATCCATAATCTTATGGAGTCCCAAAACCTGTTTATAAAACTGCACAGACCGCTCCATATCCGCCACAACCAGCAGTGGATTTTTAAATTTCATCCTGCACCTCCCTCCAGCTTTTTCACCGGATGGCGAATCACAGTCCTCCATTTTTCCGCAGGGACGCGCCTCGCATCGGAGAGATAAATCTCATGGTGCATCCGTTCGTCTGAAAAATCGTTCCTGTATCCATTTTCCCGAACAAACCGATCCATCAGAGCCACCGTTTCCGGCTCATCATCAAACGCCTCGATATGCATGCACTGTACACACAGGCCCTCCTCCAGCGTCAGAAATTCTGCCCTGGAAAAATCCTGCTTTTTCTTTCTCTCTGCCTCTGCGACCGCCCAGTCAAAGTCAGCCTTTTGCACAAAATCCGGAAGGCGTATCACGGAAATCCACTGAAACGCTTCCTTCCTCCCATAGTCAATGCCTTCCGTACCGTCCTGCCACCAGAATCCTTCCAATGGCGGAACCACATAGTCAAAATACCCCTGAATTTCGTGGCTGCTTTTCCTGCTCATTTTGATGGTAAATGCAATCCCATATAAAAGGCCGATGGCTGCTTTGTAATCCCCATCCTCGTCATTCGGATTCCCTGTTCCCCGCACCGCAATAAAATTCATCGCCGGTATCTCCACAATCTGGGGGCTTTTCCCTGGCAGATAAAATTCCTTATACTCTTTCTTATAATCAAATGCCATTTTTCCCGCTTCTCCCTCCTGGTTTCTTTCTCTTTGGCTCCGGAAGCTCCGGATACATGGCCATAACCATCTCACACAGCTTCTCTTGGTCGTCCAGAATGGTGCACGGCAGCAGAGACGGCGGGGTATTCTCCCAGACCTCTTTCCGGCAGTCCGGCATAAATCTTCTGGACGCCGCTGTATCTTTTAAGGCGAATCCATCTTCATAGATTCCTCCTATCAGCTTATCCCTGTAATAAAACAGCCAACCGCCCATCATCGGGATGTATCGGATTTCACCCAGGGGCGCAAGCTGCTCCGCCACATACAGTGCCAGTTCCTTTTGTGCCATTCGCTCTCTCCTTTCACGGTTTATTTTTCGTTCCTCGCCTTTTCGCTCCCTCTGCTTTTTTCGTAGAACCATACAATCCTCTTCGCAGTTTCCAAAAGCCTTGCTCTGACGGATTCCGGCTCCAGCACTTCCACCTTCTCCCCAAATGTAAGCAGCCAGTTGACCAGCGTGTCCTCATCTGTATAATCCATCTGAAACAGAAGTTTCCCATCCTTCTGCACTTCAAAGCATCGAGGGCCGAATTCCTCCACCAATCTCCATTTCGTCTCCAGCTCAAACAGCGCCCGCACTCTGATATTTGCCGGAAAAATCCTTTCATTGGAGAGATCCGGCATCGGCACCTTCCTCGGCTCAAAGCCCAGATCCGTTTTTCTCAGCCCTTCCATCCGGTTCAGCTTAAACAGCCGAAAATCCTTTCGCTTCAGGCACCATCCCCACACATACCAACTGGACCATTTAAAAATGAGATAGTAGGGCTCTATATTCCGCGTGCCATTTCCGCCTGGTGCATAATAGTAAAACGTAATCTGTCTCCTCTCCTCCACAGCATCCTGGATCAGAGAGATCTTCGGCGCCAGGGATTCCTTCGACCAGGATGACAAGTCAATCAGAACCGAATCCCGGCCGCTGATAAAGTCGGACGAGCCCGGTTTCAATTTCTCCATAAGCTGCCCGTAGTAGCTGCTTCCGCTGACACTGTCCAGGCTCCTCAACCCCGCCAGAATCATCTGCATATCCTTTGATGTGAGAAGCGTCCGGTCCATCCGGTAGCCTTCCATAATGCCGATCCCTCCGCCTGCTCCCTGGAAGGTACAGATAGGAATTCCCGCTTTGCACAATGCCTCTATATCCCGGTTTATCGTTCTTCTGGAAACCTCAAACTTCGCCGCAAGCTCCGGCGCCGTGCTCCTCTCCTGCTGCAGAAGAACGGACAATATGCCAATCAGCCGATCTGTCTTCATTTCAATCTCCCGCCTTTATCATAACAAAGCAAACACGACAATAGTGTGTCATGTTTATCTGTAAATGCTCCATAGTCAGTACCAGCTAAAATTAATGCCGCCTTTTGTAGGCGGCAGATAGGAACAAACCTAATCCGTTGATGGAT
>CAJFOF010000087.1 GCA_904395885.1 uncultured Lachnospiraceae bacterium | reverse complement strand
ATTCCGCTTCGCCTCTATCTCTCGCAGTGCGCTCGATTCCGCTTCGCCTCTATCTCTCGCAGTGCGCTCGATTCCGCTTCGCTTCTATCTCTCGCAGTGCGCTCGATTCCGCTTCGCCTCTATCTCTCGCAGTGCGCTCGATTCCGCTTCGCTTCATCTCGCTTTCGGGCTTCGCCCTATGTCAAAAGATACGAGACGGTCTGCTTCTGCGTAAACGCCGCGCAGCCCGTCTCGTATCTTTTGACGCACTGCTCATTGCTATAAAACATTATACCATATTCTTCCATCCGGAAATTTACTTTTTGCTTACCATTTTTTTAATAAAACAACAGACGCCCGGGGCTGCTGCTGCAGCGCCAAAGCGTCTGATATAATTGTAGCCATTGCCTTGCTATTCTGTTTTTTCTTTTCTCTCCAGTTTATAAATATATGCCGCCATCACCACTGTGGCCGGGACGCTGAGTACGATTCCGAAGCTGCCGGACAGTCCCTGCATCACTGCGATTCCGATATTGTTGGAATTGATGATCTGAAGGTAGGGAAGGTTGTAGGCGTAGTCCAGCACCAGCATGGAAAGGCTGCTTCCTGCAAACGCCAGAATCAGGGTGTTGGAATCGGTTCCCATCATATCGCGGCCTACACGCATTCCCGCACTCATCAGTTCCATGCGGGTCATGGATGGATTCTGGTCATGCAGCTCCTGCATGGAGCTGGAAATCGACATTGCCACGTCCATCACCGCACCCAAAGCGCTGATCAAAAGGCCGGAGAAGAGAAGGCCGCCTACCTGGATGCCGTTTACCTGCTGCAGTGTCATCAGGCTCTCAATATCCGAGACATTCCACCCGGTGACTCCGGTCATATTGGAGAAGATAGTAGCCGTGGCCCCAGCGATAATGACACCCGCCATGGTGCCCAGGGTAGCACAGATCGTCTTTCTGGCAAACCCGCCGATCAGCAACATGGTGACCAGGGTGGTAATGATGCAGATAAAGACCGAAACCCAGAAAGGGGAATACCCCAGATAGACCAGCGGCAGGTAAATATAGATAATTGCCGCAAAAGTATAGATCAGTCCCAGGGCTCCGCGCACCCCCTTCATTCCTCCCACCAGACACAGGGCCGCTATGTAGAGAACAGCGAAACCGATAATGATATTGGAGCGGTCCATGGAATACACCGTGGTAATCACAGTGTCTCCGGAAACGCTCTGAAGCACTACCACCTTCATTCCCACTTCACAGGGGGCGCCGAACAGGTACCCGGAGTTGCTGGTGGTTACCAGATCCTCGCCCTCTTTTTCGCCGCTGGTCATATTGACCACCACAGTCTGCTGGCCGGCCCGGCTTCCGTCTTCCTGGAGATTGTCCTGTAAAATCTCAACAACCACACCGGTCTCAAATGTTTGACCGGTGCGGTTTACCAGCTCTGTCTTGGTTACGCCATTTAAATGGATCATAAGTCCCACAGTGAAGACCACAACGAGAGCTGCGATTATAATTTTGCCGATATTTTCGCGTATTTTTGTTGCCATGACCCTTTTAGTTTGCCGTCTTATGGATCGTGAAGGTGTTATCGATCATCTCCACAGATCCGTCATCGGTGATCTGATAGGTCGTGATGCTGAAACTATCCGCATCCATATTGATTACAGAATAGCTGGGCAGCCAGTTCTGGCTTCTGTTGGCAATGTAGTCCTGCTGTGCGGCAGTCAGCTCGTAGTATTTGGAACCGGACGCAGAGTTTGCAGTCATATAAAGAGTTCCGTGAGGATTGGTCACGTTCATCTGATCTGCAGTCTCAATGGTGTAGCAGTTATTGTCCTCCGTGAAACGGTTCTTTGCGTCGATAGCTGCCGCATCGCCGTCCTCCGGATAAAGGCTGATCTTCTCGCCGGTCTCCCTATTGTAAGCGTTGTCCCAATCGTAGTCGTCCCCTGCTTCATTGAGACGGAACTCGTAGCTTCCATGTTCCTGCTGATCTCCGTAGAGCATCTTGGAACGGCTGTAGGTATGGTCATGGCCCTGAAGCACTACATCAATGTCATATTTATCAAAGATTGGGGTAAGCTGGGTTCTCAAAATCATACCGTCCGTGTCAGAGTGATCCAGACCGGAACCGTAAATGTCCTGATGGATGGTCACGATGCGCCACTGAGTATCGGGATAAGCCTCAACCGCCTGACGAATTGCCTCCTCGTGCTCTGCCGCATTGTAATTGTTGGTATTCAGCACAATGAAAAGTCCGGGGCCGTAGCCGTAATAGTAGTCTCCGCCAGCCTCAGTCATGCCGAGACCTGTAGGATTCGGATTGTTGAAATGGTAGGAATAATCAGGGTTCAGAGAGTCATGATTGCCGATGGTGGTGGCGGTGGGCAGACTCTTCAGCGCGCTGGCGGAAAGGTATGCTGCATACTCTTCCTCTTTTGCATTGCCGGTATTATTTACCTGATCTCCTGCAGAAATCATAAAGTTAATGTTTGGGTTCTGCTCTAAAGCGATGTCCAGAGTGCGGTCCCAGGCGAAACCGTCGTTTCTCGCTGCGGTGTTAGCTGCGCCAGAGGTTTCCGTAAGGGTCTCGCTTCCCTGAACCTGTCCCTTGGAAGCGCCGACCTGTGGGTCGCCTACATACAGGATATTAACGCTCTCAAAGCTTCCGGTGCGGTAGGTCTCTGTGGGGGATACCACGCCGCTCTTGTTGACTGCATAATAATATGTGGTGTTCTCTCTCAGCCCCGTAACGGTTACATAATTGTAGCAGTACGGATTGCCACCAGTCAGGCTGGGATCAACGCTGCTGGAAGTTCCGGTGTATTCCTGCAGGTTCTGAGGATCTGTGCCAAAATATACGACAGGACTTCCTGTGGTTCCCGGATTATACCAGGCGAAATTAAGTTCTGTCGCTGCACAGCCAGGGGTAAGGGACACCTGAGTATAATCGTTTGCCAGATTGTTCCACCCTGCAACATAAGCATTCCACTCATCAGCATTGCCAGTAAGGCTGGAATCGTTATAATGCTCGGTCGCCGCCCAGACCTGCTGCGCTCCGATCAGCATTGTTCCTGCCAAAAGAGCTGAGATGATTCTTTTCTTTTTCATAGTCTTCCTCCTGCCTTGTAGGTCTTATAGATTTTGATTTCAGTATAAGGAAGCAATGTAAAATCTAACATCTCAACTCTGTATTAATTTTGTAAAATCTCATTTACCTTATCTGTTTTATACAGTCAGCAGACGGCATCCCTGCTCGCAGACTGTGTAGATTTCATCCTGCTTTTTCTCAATAATCGGCGTAACCTGATCTGCCTTTTTTCTTTTCAGTTTCTGGTAACAGAAATACGGCAGGATCCACCCGAGAAATCCCGGGACGGCCAAAACTATCATCAGTGGCAGCAATTCTCCGAGGTAGGCAAACGTTGCTCCGCCCAGCAGAACCGTTCCCACCACTCCGATTGTAAATGCGGCAATGGACGCCGTTTTAGTCTCCGACTGTTCCAGCATCTCGATTTCATGGACACACGCCTCAAACTGCCGCTGCAGCCTGGACAGCTCGGCTTTGTTTCGTATCTTCCGGTCCCGTTTAAACTTCAGGGTGATGCGGCGGTCGTCGCCGGCTGCGGCCGTTCCATCGTATTCCCAGCCAAAATTGGGGTAACTGTCCACATAGAGGGATTCCAGGCTGCGCTTTGCGGGGACTTCCATGTACTCAAAGCCTACAAAAGCATTCTTTCTCTCCATCATTGATCGCTCTCCTTCCTGATTGATGCCCCAATCTTACCAGCCTATTGTTAGCAAATTACTTCCATTACGTTTCCAAAATATTAAAAACAGGAGAAGCAGGCGCCTTCACAAAGGCATCCGTTTCTCCTGTCTGTCAGTGCAGCAGATTGGTTCCTTTCTCACAAATCGTATAAATTTCATCGTATTTCTCTTCCATCAGCGGTTCGATCTCCATTGTTTTTTTCCGCACCAGCATCTGATAAAGAAAATAAGGAAGAATCCAGCCCAGAAATCCAGGAATAGCCAGCAAAATCGTCAGCCAGATAATTGGCGGATCCGCGACCACCGCAAAAGTTGAACTGGCCATGAATGCGGTTCCTACTATTCCTATCGTCAGAGCGCATATAAGCGGCATCGTCTTTTTGGACTTTTTTAATGCCTCCAGCTCAGACACACAACTGTCAAAATTGCGCTGCAGCCGGGTCAGCTCTGCCTTATTGCAGAGATTTCGGTTTCGGCGGAAGTAGAGCGTCTCTGTTTCTTTTTTCTCCGGTGTCCGGATACCTGACACATGGTGCCGGTTTTCTGTTTCTTTGTCTTTGTTGGGGTCCAGTTCCCAGCCAAAACACGGGTAACTATCCATGCAGAGCGACGACAAGTCCCTGGGAACCGTAATCTCCCGGTATTCATAACCAGTATAAGCAGCCTCATTCTTTTTTTCATTATCAATCATGAGGATCATTCTCCTTCCGTTTTCTCCCTGATGGGAATTTTTACTGTAAAGGTAGTTCCGATGCCCTCCGTACTTTCTACGGTAATGGCTGCATCCATAAGCTGCAGGACCCTGAGCGCCAGAGCCAGCCCCAGCCCGTTCCCCTCTGTTGCGTGGGATGTATCCCCTTGATAGAATTTATCAAAAATATGGTTTTGGGCTTCTTGGGAAATCCCGCAGCCGGTGTCCGACACCGAGACCGTAACCTGATCCGTATCAGAGGTCTGCCTCAGTATGACGCTTCCGCCCGGCTCCGTAAACTTCAGCGCGTTAGAAAGCAGATTGTTCCACACCAGCTCCATCAGGCTTTCGTCGGCGTTGATGGTAGCCCGATCCTCCAGATCTGCTTCAAAGTCAATATTTTTCTCTTCCCAAACCGCCTCAAATCCCAGAGCACAGTCGCTCAACTGCCGGCACAGATCATAGGGGCTGTACTGCGGCGTAATCTGCTGGCTTTCCAGCTTGTTAAGCTTCAGAATGTTGGTGACCAGGGTGGAAAGGCGACGGGTACTGCTTAAAATAGCTGATACATAAGCTTCCTGCTCCTCACTTGTCAATCCGGGTTTTTTCAGCAGCTGGGCATAATTCTGAATAGACGCCAGCGGCGTTTTGATTTCGTGGGATACATTTGCAATAAAATCGGTTCGCATCGTCTCAATGCTGCCCAATTCTGCCACCATCTTATTAAAATCCAAAAACATCAGATCCAGATAGTCGTGATGGTTAGAGGTATGCAGAGGAGGTACATAGACAGAAAAATCCCCCTGAGCCACCTTTTTGGCTGCTTTTGCCAGCTCTCGCATTGGCTGGTCGTAAGTCTTGACAATCTTATGCCGGGTAAATACGGTCAGTCCCACTGCTACTAATGTCCAGTAGACTGTCGGAATTGCGATCTGGACAGGCGTGGGCCACCCCTTCTCATTGACCAGGGTCACCAGACCGATATGGATTCCCGACATCAACAACAGAATCCCCAGATAAAGAGCGAACAGGGATGGCGGAAAGCGGGATTCCAGCCGCCTCTTTTGCTGTCGTTTCATTTCAGCACCGCCTTATATCCCAGTCCTCTGACTGTCTTGATTTCAAAGTCTTTACAGACAGAAAACTTGTCCCTCAGTTTTGTAATATACACGTCTACCGCCCTCAATCCGGTATCACTCTCCACACCCCAGAACTCGTCCATTAGCTGGGAGCGTGAAAATGTATGATTGGGATAGGACAGGAGCTTATATATGATATTGAACTCACGGGTAGTCACTGGAATCTCTTCCCCGTCAATCTCAGCCGACAGCGCATCCGCATCCAGTCTCAGACTGCCCACCGTCAGCTTCCGGCTGGCCTCAATATTTGCCCGCCGCAGCAGAGCGCGCACCCGCATCAGCAGCTCGCTAAACTCGATTGGTTTTACCATGTAATCATCAATTCCCAGATCAAATCCCTTCTTTTTGGCCGGAAGATCGTCTCTCGCCGACATAAACAGGATGGGAATCGTTTTGTTAAGTCCCCTCACTGTCTTCGCAAATTCAAAGCCGTCTGTCCCCGGCATCATAATGTCTGAGATAATCAGGTCATACAGGTTGCCGTACATGGCGTCGTAAGCCGCCTCCGCGCTGAGGCATCCCTTTGCCTCATATCCGCTGTCATTCAAATATGTGCATACGCTCTGTGTCAGTCGTGCATCATCGTCTACTACCAGAATCCGGATCATTCTGCCACTCCTCCTGTTTATCATTCGCCCACACTATAGCCGGCATTATTAACATGATAGCACAGGATTGTTTGAGTTTTGTTAAAAAAATACTTTTTTATTCAAACTGGCTGTAATACAGGGAAGCGTACGCTCCTTTCTTCGCCAGAAGTTCTCTGTGATTGCCCTGCTCTATGATATTTCCCCGTTCCATAAACAGGATCGTATCTGCATCCCGAATCGTAGAAAGCCGGTGCGCGATTACAAAGCTGGTTCTTCCTTTCATCAGCTTCTTCATCGCCTTTCCGATCTCCGCCTCCGTCCGGGTATCCACACTGGATGTCGCCTCGTCCAGAATAATGACAGGCGGATTGCAGAGGAACACGCGGGCAATCGTGATCAGCTGGCGCTGTCCCGCAGAGAGGTTCGCCGCTTCATTGTCTAACATTGTATCGTAGCCATGGGGCATGGTCCGGATAAAGTAGTCTACCTTCGCAGCCTTGGCGGCCGCAATGATCTCTTCCCGTGTGGCGTCCGGCCTGCCGTAGGCAATGTTTTCGGCTACCGTTCCGCTCACGCCATCCAAAGTGATCTTGCCGCTGTTTACCTCGTAGAATCTCATCAGCAGGTTGACCAGAGTAGTCTTTCCCGCCCCGGTGCTGCCCACTATGGCAATCTTCTGTCCAGGTTTTGCCTCAAAGCTGATATCCTTCATCAGCAGTTGTTCCGGATTGTAACCAAAGCTGACGTGTTCAAAGGCAATCGTTCCCTTAGCCTGTTTCAAAACAGCCGGTTCGGAAGAATCCGGTATCTCCTCTTCCTCATCCAGCAGCTCAAACGTACGTCTTGCAGAGGCCAGAGCCGACTGAAGGGAATTGATCATAAAAGAAGCCTCGGTCAGAGGTTCGGCAGTCTGATTGACGTACTGGAAAAATGCCTGCACGACACCCACTGTCATGGTTCCGCTCAACATAGCCTTGCCCGCAATAATCGCAATCACCACATTGGCCAGACGTGTCAGCAGCCGGATAAGGGAGTTGACACAGTTTGTCAAAAAGTCTGCTTTCTGGTTGGCAGCCCGGTTTTTTTCTGCCGCTTCCGTCACTTGCTCCAGGCTTTCCTTCTCATGGTTGTATGCTTTGATTACATTTCGTCCATTGTAGTATTCCTCCACGATACCGGTCAGCTCACCAATGGTCTCCTGGCGTTCGGCCGCACACTGCAGATTTTTCTTTGCAACGATCTGTGTAATCACCATGCTGAAAACCATAAAGATCAAAAAGATACAGGTGAGCGAAACGCTGTAGTAAAACATAACTGCCAGGGAGCCGATGATTGTACCGATCGCTACCAGCAGCTTCAGCAGACCTGTCTGAAGCACATCCGCAATTTTGTCCAGGTCGCTGGTGACGTGGCTCAGAATCTCACCCGCTTTGTTCTGGTCAAAAAATCGCAAGGGCAGCCGGTTCAGCTTGTGGGCGATCTGGGTTCTCAGCTCCAGGTTCAGGTTTTCCGCCACATTTGCCATCAGGTAAGACTGCAGGTAGTAAAAAATCCAGGTAAAAAAGTACTGAACGGTCAGTTGAGTCAATTCACGTCCCATATTCGTCCAGGTAATGGAAAAAGGCGTACCGTCATTCCATGCTGCCTGTATGCTCTGCCAGAGGTGGTCGATTACCAGCGCACTGTACATTGGATTGTAGATGCTGAGACCAATATAGATGACAATCGAAACTGCAACAACAGTGAGCCGGACATGTTGACCTTTAATCTGGCTGAACAGCCTTGTTATTGTCCCCTGGCTGTTCTGTTTTTTTATTGTCTGGTTCATGCTTCCTGTGCCTCCTTCGTCTGCGATTCGTAAATTTTCTGGTAAACCTGGCAGTTTTTCAGCAGCTCATTGTGAGTTCCCTGGCCCGCCATCTGGCCTTCATTCAGAACAATTATCTGGTGTGCGTGCTGAATGGTGCTGACCCGCTGGGCTATAATCAGAACCGCCGCGTCCTTCGTCTCATCCGCCAGAGCCTTTCTCAGCGCAGCATCCGTCTTGAAATCCAGTGCCGAAAAACTGTCATCAAAGATATACAGCTCCGGCTTCTTTACCAGAGCTCTTGCAATGGACAGACGCTGTTTCTGACCTCCGGAAAAATTGGTGCCCCCCTGAGCTACATAAGAATTCAGGCCGTCCGGCAGCGTCCGTATAAAATCTCCCGCCTGGGCCACATCGGCGGCATGCATCATGTCACTCTCATCTGCGTTCTCATTTCCATACCGCAGGTTGCTGGCAATCGTCCCGGAAAACAGCCACGCTTTCTGCTGTACATAAGCCAGATGATCCCGCAGATAACGCTGGGTCATCTGCCGAATGTCGGTTCCGTTCAGGCAGATCGATCCGCTGGAAACATCATGGAACCGCAGAATCAGAGAAGCCACCGTAGATTTCCCGCTTCCGGTACCTCCGATAATGGCAGTGGTTTCCCCTCTTCTGCAGGTGAAATTCAGATGACTGAGGGTATCCTCCTCCGCATCGGCGAAGCGGAAGGAGACGTCCCGGAAAGCCAGAACCTCTTTGTTCTGTCCGTCTGTCTCTTTCGGATTCTCCGAAACCATATCCTGGATCTCCGGAGTATGCTCCAGAACCGCTTTGACACGTTCACAGCACTCCAGGGCACGTGGCATAGTCAGGATCACCATCTGCGCCATCATCAGGAAATACAGCACCATCAGGGCATACCCGATAATCGCTGTAATGTCGCCAATCTGCAGTTTTCCGGCGCTGATGCGGCCGCCGCTGAGCCAGTATACAATCACAACGAAAAAGTTAATAAACAGGAAGGAGAGACCATCCAGGTTGGCAAATCGCCGATTTGCCTTGATCGATGTATTGGCATAGTTGGAGAAAGCGGTCTCCATGCGGTTTTCTTCCCTCTCCTCGTTGTTGAAAGCTCTGACAACCCGGACACCGGTTATGTTCTCCAGCAGGATCGTGGTCATTTTGTCCAGCAGCTTCTGCAGCTTTCTGAACAGCGGGGCTGCGCTCCTCATAATAAACATCGCCAGTGTAAATACGATCAGAACTACAATGAGAAGAATCAGTCCCATTTCCACGTCCAGACTGAAAGCCAGGGCCAGGGCAACGACGAAAATCACCGGCACCGGCAATACCGTCTGAATAAAACTGGTCAGAGCGAACTGAATCGTTGTAATATCAGATACCGTTCGGGTGGTGATAGAAGCCGTACCAAAATGGCGGAAATCATAGATAGACAGTTTCAGAGATTTCTTGTAAAGAGCCACCCGCATGTCTTTGCCCACCTGCGCCGATAAAGCCGCACAGGCATATCCGCCCAAAATCGCGCAGATGCTGGACAAAACGGACGCTGCCGCCATTTTCAGTCCAGTGTTAAGCAGCATTTCAAAGGATGCGCCTGAGGTACCCTGGTTCAGCATCTCCGCTGCCAGTGTAGAAATAATCAACGCACCCGTTACATCAATAATCAAAAGCAGAATGGTCGCCACACACAATTTCCAGTGGGGTCTGATAAATTGCAGAATAAGTTTCATAAGATCGCAAAATCCTTTCTTCATTATCAAAATACTGAGATCAATTCCTCCTTTACAGCGGGGAACGCTCCCACTTTACCAGGGCAATATTGACTGCGTACTGCATAAATCCTCCTGTGAAAGAACAAAAAACGCCCGGTTATTCTTTCAAATAACCGAGCGCACCCGATATCTTCTCTGACACTGCAGTTGCGACTGCGTGCCCTCCGATAAGCGACTATTCTGTTTGTCTTCCTACACTGTGCTTCAGAACGCTAATCATTATAAATGATAGTTTTCCGTTTTGCAATACGTTTTCATCGACAGTACAGATTACTGCAGCCCGCCTGCATTCCACGCAGAAAGGGCGCCGGAACCGGCTTACCGCCAGTTTCTGCGCCCTCATTTATGTTAACGCTTATCGCTTTTATCATCCCTCAATAGCTATATATTTCTTCTCCGGCACCTGGGCCTTCGCATCCTTTTTCGGGATCGTCAGCTTCAGAATGCCGTGCTTAAATTCTCCTTTGATCTCTTCCTGGGTTACCTCCTCGCCTATATAGAAGCTCCTCTCGCATGCTCCTGCGTAGCGCTCTCTGCGGATGTATTTCCCGGTTTTCTTCTCCTGTTCGTCCTGATCCAGGCCCTTGGCTGCACTGACTGTCAGATATCCATTCTCCAGCGATACCCTAATTTCGTCCTTCTTGAATCCTGGCAGATCCATCTCCAGCTCGTAGCTGTGGTCAGTCTCCCGGATATCTGTCTTCATCAGGTTTCGGCCTCTCCGTCCGTACAGTTTCTTCTCTGCTTTTTTCACATCCCGGTCATCAAAGAACGGAAAGTCATTCATAAAATCATCAAACAAATTATCTCCAAAAATGCTGGGCATCAACATAAGTCATTCCTCCTTCAATTCTGTATTACCCTTCAATGGCAATGTATTTCTTATCCTCTACTTCAGGCGTTACTTCTTTCTTAGGTACCATCAGGGTCAGCGTGCCGTTTTCAAATTTGGCTTTGATATCCGCTTCTGTCATCTGATCACCCACATAGAAGCTTCGGCTGCAGGAACCGCTGTAACGCTCTCTCCGGATGTAACGGCCTTCCTGATCCTTCTCATCCCTGCTGCTGTTTGTCGCAGCGCTGATTGTCAGATAGCCATCCTTCAACTCTGCCCTGACATCTTCCTTCTTGACGCCAGGCAGGCTCATGATAAGCTCATAACCCTGGTCTGTATCTTTTATATCTGTCTTCATCATCTCCGAAGAACCTGTCCCATAACGGTAAGTTTCAAACGGGTCATCAAAAAAGTTATCCAATAAACTCTCTCCAAAAATACTAGGCATTAACATAAGTCATCTCTCCTTTTCTTACTATGCTTTTTAACCTTGATTTCTGGAACCGGTGCGGGGGATTCAGAGGATTTCTTTCTCCTTTTCCTTCCTTTTTATCCCTCTTCCTTTGTTCTGACTATGTTATAGCACTGTTTGTTAGCAATGTCAATAGTTGAGTGCTAATTTTATAAAAATTTTATAATTTTATTCTTTTCAGACACAAATTTCTATTTTAAAGAAAATAATATCAGACTTTTTCTTTCTTATCCAAATAAAGATTCAAAAATTCTGCCGCCAGGCTGCCCGGAAGAATATTTTTCTTCGCCTCCTCCGGAGTAAACCACTGACAGGCGTCCACCTCTCCGTTCAGCTTCAGCTCACTGCTGTCCTCCACGTAAGCGGTAAAATTGCACATCAGTGTGTTGGAAGGCTCAAAAAATTTTGTCCGGTTAAATTCGACCCTTGAAACATTCATCCCGGTCTCCTCCTTTATCTCCCTCACAGCGGCGTGCTCTACCTGCTCACCCCGGTTTACATAGCCCGCTACTAAAATGTAGGCAGGGCGCCCATACTGTTGGATCAGCAAAATCTTGCCGGACTGCTCGTCCACAACAATCATGCTGACTGCTACATTGTACATAGGGAAGCGAAATTGCCCGCATACAGGACAAAATGGAACCATTCCCTCATTCTCCAATTCTTTTATCACTAATTTTGCTCCGCATTCCTGACAATACTTGTTTTCCATTTTTCTTCTGCCTCCTGTCTGATATTTGTGCAAAAACGGTCGAACAAAAGAGCTTCCCCATCAAGAGAAAGCTCTTTTTAAATGAAACCATATGTGAGCGATAAGCAATTTCACCCTGCAATCAGTATCTCGTCTCCTGGTAAATAAAATTTTCTTCCAGGTTTTCAAAACTCATGGTACGTCCCCAATGGATAGAAGAATTATAATTTCCCTCCACAAGCTCTACGCCGTAGCTCAGGACATCCAGGACAATTACCGAGTGCTCTCCGCCGGCATTGTTGTAGATCCTGATATGATCGCCAATGTGGAGATTGTCCGGATCAAAATCTGTATAGCGGGTTACATTGCCATTCTTTCCAAACACACTGTCCTGAACAAGGTAGGCAAACCCCGCACAGCCGTACCCGATGCGGTTCCCCGACGCATATCGGTTGGAATTATCCCACTTCATGCCCTCAGGGTACGAAGATTCCAGCGCAAGGATCTTCTCCTGCGCCTCTGCTTCCGTTATATCCGATTCCGTTTCCTCTTCGTCAGTCATAACCTCGTCTTCCGTCACGGCATCTGTCTCACGTTCCTCTTCATCTACAGTGTTTCTGGTGGATTCACTCTCACTGGTATCATAATCCTGCCTGTAATCCGCCCAGTCATACTCGTCGATCTCATCCGTTATGCTGCCGTCATAAGAGTCAACTACATAATAAATCCCATCCATATAGAAGGTTTCATCCTTCAGTGCTCCGCTGGATTCAAAATAGTAGTACAGACCGTCAATCTCATTGAAACCGGTCACCATATACCCATTCTCGTCAAAGTAATATTTTTTCCCTTTGACCTGTTCCCAGTCGGACGTTACAAACCGGTTCCCCGAATAATATTTCCATCCCCTGCCGTCGTGGTTCCATCCCTGATTATAGATAAGGGTCTGTGTCTGCTTCTCTCCATTAACAGTCCAGGCCCCGTCGGCATCCAGAGGATAGCCATCAGGTGAAGTAGTATTGGTCAGTATGTAGCCATTTTCATTAAAATAGTAGCACTCCGCCCTTCCATCATCATTTCCGTCCAGCCAGACCCAGCCATTTGCAGGCCATGTACCATCGCTATTCTGCCACCACCAGCCATTAGCGTCAGACTTCCAGTTGCCGGCCATTCCGTCACTTCTGACGCCGGCCAGGGCCGTAAGCCCCATTGCAGATGTCATAACCGCCGTAAGTCCTAATACAATTAACCCTTTCCTTTTCATCGTTTCTCTCCTTCCGCTACTACATCTATCTCAGACAATAATTTCTATTGAATATCATACACCTGCGAGACAAATAAGGCAAGATACAGAGAGAAGCCTATACGCCCCAAAAATTAAAGAAAATGGCTAGAGTAAGAAACAAGTAACTCTACCCCGGTCTACCCCAAAAGCAGCAGTTCAATCAGAGCATAAAAATAACCGGAACCCTCGATAAAATCAAGGTTCCGGTCACCTTTATAAGCGAGCTGCTGACGGGAATCGGACCCGTGACCTCCGCACTACCAATGCGACGCTCTACCGACTGAGCCACAGCAGCATTCTATTTTTCAGCTTGTTTCTTTTTTCTCACTCACAAGCCTCAGTAATAATATCATGTATTTTCTTATTTGTCAATAAAATTTCAAAAATTATTTTATCCCTCTTTTTTCCTCCACAGTCAGCCTCTTCCGGCGGCTCCTCATCCGGAAATTCCGCATGACAATCGGTTGCCCGGACAGGTTTTCTGTCGGCTTTCTCTCTATTTTTTGGAACTTCCTGCAAATTCTTTCATATTTTAAAGCAAAAGCATTATTGAGGTTCCTATGGCAGAAAATTTTGCTTTTATCGCTTCATTCTTCCCGACCAAACCAGCAGAAGCAATGGAGATTGTTCCTCCGGAAACAAATATGGCTTCAGAAGCCGAACCTGAGCTTTCTTCCTGCATTGCTGATAACAGAGAATCGGATAGGAGTATTTCTAACAATCTTATCACTCAGGCTCCTGCAGCTTCCGTTCAGCCTGCCTGCAATCGACCTTTTCCGCCTATATCCCAGGCCAGCCGCGCCCGCTTTCTCAACGCCGCCGCTCTGCCGTTTTCCGTGGATGTTCTGATTGACGGCCGTCTGTTCTGGCAAAATACCAGTTTTGGAAAAATCTCTGACTATATCCCTGTAACAGACGGCTTCCATACGATTACCCTTCGCCGTTCTGACCGGATGAGGGCGGTTTTATACCAAAACCAGTTTCCGGTCAGAGGCGGTCAGAAGTTTACATTTACTGCCGTTGATTCTCCTTCCGGCGGTGTCAACTTAATACAGCTTGCCGACACCGGCTGCACTTGCCAATCCTGCCGTTTTGGCTGCTATCGGGTCGCCAACATGAGTTTCCCCGGCTCTTCTTTTGATATCAGAATGGCAAACGGCGACACTGCCTTTTCCGGAATAGGTTTCACCCAGGCATCTCCTTACAAGCAGACGGCAGCCGGGTCTTACCGTTTCTTTGTCACGGAGGCAGCATCTCTCCGGCCCATCCGGGAGATGCCGGTTATTCTTCAGGCATTTCTCAGCGGCTCCCTCATGACGCCCCGGCCTCTCCTCTCTTACTCTGTCAATGTCCAGGCCGGCAAAAACTATACCACGTATCTGGTCGGCAATACCTGGACTTCGTTCCCCTTCCAGGCCTTAACTGTGGAAGATTAATGAAAATTCAAAAGCAGGCAGCCCGCGAACACTGTGTTCCATTCTCTGTTCTTGGGCTTTGCCTGCTTTTTGCCGCGCTGATTTCACTCTGATCACAAAATTCCTTCATAGCTCTCTCTGAGAGTATCGCATGACTGGCCCAGTTTCTCCTTCTCTTCATCGGTCAGAGATAAGGTCAGAACCTTCTGGATCCCATTTTGGTTAATAATACAGGGAACACCAATAAAGACATCTCTCTGTCCATAATCTCCCCGCAACATGGCCGATACAGTCAGAACGCTGTGCTCATCACCCAAAATCGCCTTGGTGATTCTGGTAAGCGCCATTCCAATACCGTAATAAGTAGCTTTCTTGGCCTCTATAATCTTATAGGCTGCCTCCCTGACTTCCGTCTCAATCTCATCCAGTTTGTCGTGGCAGACCGGTGCAGAATGGCCTCCGTCGCCGCAGAGCTCCAGAATAGGCTTCGTAGCCACCATCGCCTGGCTCCAGGGAACGAATTCGCTGTCGCCGTGTTCACCAATGACATAGGCGTGAACATTTCTGGGATCCACCTCCAGATATTCTCCCAGCAGATACCGGAGTCTGGCAGTATCCAAAGCAGTCCCGCTTCCCAAAACTCTTCTGGGGTTAAAGCCAGACAGCTCACAGGTAATTCTCGTCATAATATCCACCGGGTTTGTTGCCACCAAAAAGATCCCATTAAAACCGGATGCTGACACCGGCTCTACGATAGACTGGAATACAGCGGCGTTGCGCTTTAGCAGATCCAGTCTGGTTTCTCCTGGCTTCTGCGCCACGCCGGCGCAGATCACCACAATATCCGCATCTTTGCAGTCCCGGTATTCTCCTGCATAGATTTTCATATTAGAAGAAGAAAAGGCCAGACCGTGATTCAGATCCATTGCCTCCCCCTCTGCCCTCTGCTTGTTGACATCAATCAATACCAGCTCGTCACAGGCGTTCTGGTTTAACAAACTGTAGGCATAACTCATGCCGACCATGCCCGTCCCAACCAGCACAACTTTCCTCTTGTCAGCTCTCACGATTATTCTCCTCTCATTTTCTCTTTTCTAAGGTTCTCCTGTTTCTCTGTAGTATGTCAAGACAATCGGGCAAGTATGCATCCATCTAATATGAATCAATTTTTATTGATTTTCCGCAAATAATAGCGGCAAACAAAATGAGCATTAGGGCGTCAGCTCAGCCGCTGCCTTACGATCTCGTAAGCCAGCACGCCCGCTGCAACGGAAGCGTTGAGAGAATCAATGTCACCTTTCATGGGAATAGCGGCCGTCATATCGCAGTTTTCTTTTACCAGGTTGCTGACGCCGTCTCCCTCATTTCCTATAACCAGGCCAATCGGTCCTTTTAAGTCCAGCCGGTACATAAGCTCCCCGCCCATATCCGCGCAGACAAACCAAAGTCCTTTCTTTTTTAAATCTTCCATGGTGGCCGTCAGGTTTGTCACCTTGGCCACAGGGGTATAATTTAATGCACCGGCAGATGTGCGGGCCACCGTTGCTGTAAGCCCCACAGCCCGCCTCTTCGGGATGATCACCCCGTGGGCTCCTGCAAGATTGGCGGTCCGGATAATGGCTCCCAGATTGTGGGGATCTTCTATGCCGTCCAGAAGGAAGAGAAATGGCGGTTCGCCCTTTTCTTCCGCCAGCTTCAGCATATCCTCAACTTCTGAGTATTCATAGGCCGCTGCGTAGGCAATCACTCCCTGGTGCTTTCCGGTCTCTGACATCTGATCCAATCGCTCTTTTGAAACATAGGTAATGATCGTGTCGTGTTTTCTGGCTTCTCTGGTAATGGAACGCACCGGACCGTCCTGGCAGCCGTCCAAAACAAACAGCCGGTCGATAGGCTTTCCGGCCCGGAATGCCTCCATCACAGCATTCCGACCTTCTATGGTCAGTTCTTCGTATCTCATGTAAGTTCTCCAATCTCTTTTAGTCCCATTGAGGTAAGCTCTGCCAGCCGTTCAAAGCGTTCTGAAAGAAACAGCCATCCGATCAGCGCCTCAAAACCTGTGGCTCTTCTGTAATCCGTCATGGTCGCATGCTTTGCCACAGTCATAGATTTTGCATTGCGCCCTCGTCTGTAAACTCCCGCTTCCTCCTCAGTAAGGTAAGGCTCCAATGCATAAATCAGCTTTGCCTGAGTCTCCGCCTTCACCAGGGCAGCGCTTCTGCGATGCAGCTTATTTACCTGAGCATTGCCGCTGTTTACAATCTTCGTGCGGATCATCAGCTCATAAACCGCATCCCCGATGTATGCCAGGACGAGAGGAGAGTACATTCCGGAGTCTATTTTTTTTAGCGCAAAAAGTTCCTTGTAGAGGCAGAGAAAATCTTTATGCTCTCCCTCTCTGTCTGGCTCTAACATATCCGGTGACAGCTCCCGGCTCAGGCTCTCTTCCATTTAACGCCCTCTCTGGTATCCTCAAGCAAAATGCCCATTTCCTGCAGTTTTCCGCGAATTTCATCCGCCAAAGCAAAATTTTTCTCTTTCCGCGCCTGCTGACGTGCCGCAATCATCTCCTCGATCTGGCTGTCTAACACTTCTTCTTTTTTCTCTGTCAGGATTCCCAGCACACCGCAGAGGATGTCAATTTCCTGGCGCAGTCTGGAAACAAATTCCCGGCTGCTGCTCTCTCCTGCTCCGGTGTTGGCGAGCTTGACCATTTCAAACAGCGCTGAAATCGCATCCGCCGTATTAAAGTCATCGTCCATTGCCGCCTCATACTTTCCGGTGAGTTCTTTCATCACCGCCAGATTTGCCTGCTCCTCTTCAGAAAGCGGCCCTTCATTGTTCTTTTTCTCAAGGTCCCGAAGACGGCCAGCACAGGTCAGGATTCTCTCCAGTCCGTTTTTAGATGCTTCCATCAGTTCAGCGCTGAAATTCAGCGGGCTTCTGTAATGGGCACTGAGCATAAAGAAGCGGAGCACCTGAAGATCGTATTTCTCACTGATCTCCCTGACTGTGAAGAAATTCCCCAGTGATTTGGACATTTTTTTGTTGTCAATATTCAAGAATGCATTGTGCATCCAATAAGTTGCAAATTTTTTGCCGTTTGCAGCCTCGCTCTGGGCGATCTCGTTCTCGTGGTGAGGGAAGATCAGGTCTTCTCCCCCTGCATGAATGTCGATCTGCTCGCCGAGATACTTTTTAGACATAACAGAGCACTCAATATGCCACCCAGGCCTGCCCTGGCACCACGGAGATTCCCAGAAAGGCTCCCCTTCTTTTTTAGGTTTCCACAGCACAAAATCATTCTGATCTTCTTTTCCCTCTTCTCCTGTCACCTTAATCTCGCGGAATCCGGATTGAAGGTCATCCAGATTTTTGTGTGAAAGTTTACCGTAATCGGGGAAGGATTTTGTCCTGTAGTAGACCGTACCGTCCTCGGCAGCATATGCATGACCCTTATCAATGAGAGTCTGGATCATATCCAGCATTCCGCAGATCTCCTGGGTCGCCAGAGGATGGGTGGTAGCAGGCTTTACGTTCATGGCAGCCATATCTTTTTTGCACTCTTCAATATACCGCTGTGAAATCGTTTCAGCGTCAACGCCTTCCTCAATAGCTTTTTTGATGATCTTGTCATCTACATCCGTAAAGTTTGAAACATAATTCACTTCGTATCCTTTGTACTCAAAGTACCTCCGCACTGTATCGAATACGATCATCGGACGTGCATTTCCGATGTGGATGAAATTATAGACCGTGGGGCCGCAGACATACATTTTTACCTTTCCCGGCTCCAACGGTACAAATTCTTCTTTCTGCCTGCTGAGCGTATTAAAAATCTTCATATTAGATATTTTCCTCCTGTTTTTGATGGTGTTACTGCATTTGCCAGCGCGTCAGCCCTGACAACCGGGGCAGCCGCCGCAGCCGCCTTCCCTCGTCTGCATCATCACGGGATCATCATAGCAGTAATTGGCCACTTCCGTCAACAGGGTGACTGCTTGAGCTGCAATTCCCTCTCCAGCTCCGGTGAAGCCTAATCCTTCCTCTGTCGTCGCCTTAATACTGACCTTGCTCACCGGAATGTTCAGTGCCCTGGCAATATTTTCAGCCATCTGAGGGCGATAGTCGGCCAGTTTGGGTCTCTGGCAGATAACTGTCGCGTCAATATTTTCTATTATATAGTGTTCTCTGTCCAAAAGAGCTCCCACGTGTTCCAGCAGAGAGACACTGGAAATCCCTTTATATCTGGGATCTGTGTCCGGAAAATGCTGACCGATATCGCCCAGAGCCGCTGCCCCTAAAAGGGCGTCCATGATGGCATGGATCAAAACATCTGCATCCGAATGGCCCAGCAGCCCCTTCTCATAGGGAACCTTTACGCCTCCCAAAATAAGATCCCGGCCCTCTGTCAGTCTGTGTACATCATATCCTTGTCCTATTCTCATTCTATTTCCTTTCTGTACGTTCCGTCACACGATAATACGCAGTTGCTTTTCTATGCACTGCACCTGAAGGTCATCCTGGCAAAGACAGCTTTCACCGTCCGTATGAACCGCCATAGGTCTCGCTGTGTGGATTCTTGCCTCTCTGCATTCATATGTCCGGATTCCTTTTAAATGTTTCTTCTTTCTGATTCCGAAATAAGCGGATAAAAACAGCGGTATCAGTTTCCTTTTACTGCTGTGACTGACTACGCTGACCGCCAGTTTCCCGTCAAACGGGTTTGCCTGCGGGGCAAACCGGAAGCCTCCCCCCTCATAAGGATGAATATGGAACGCAATAAAATAGATGTGATTAAATTCTACTTTCTTGACTCCGTCTAAAATCAGATAGCCTCTTACCGGCTTTGCGAGAACCAACTGCTTAATTCCTATAAAAAGATATGCCAGCTTTCCCAGATGTCTTCCGCAAAAGCACTGGTTTTTTCTGGAAAATAATAGATTATGGCAAACGGCTGCATCCATCCCAATACCGGCGCTGACACAGAATCTCCTGTGAAATACTGCATCCTCTCCATACGACAGCACACCATAATCCATTTGTTTACAGTTTTGAGAATAAAGAATTTTTTTTAAGCACTTTTTGGGATCCTGCGGAAATCTAAGGCTGCGGGCCAAATCATTTCCGGAACCTGTAGGAATGTATCCAAAGGTCACTGGGCCGCAGAAAAGCAGGCCGTCCAAAATCTCATTTACCGTTCCGTCGCCTCCGACTGCTGTTATCGTCCTCGGCTCTTTTATTCCCTCTGTCAGAAACCTGGCAATTTTTTTCGCATCTCCTGGTTTCTCCGTCATAAAGCATTGATACTCTACCTTCCAATCCTTTAGCAGCTTTTCCAGTTTTTTCCATATCCTCTCTCCCCTCCCATTACTCGAATGGGGATTTACAATAAAATAGTACATGGAATCCTCCTGTTATTTATCATTACAGTTCAAGCCTAAAGGATATGCGGCGCATACCCTGATTTTAAAATCTATTATAGCATAAAACCCATTGAATGATAATAAAAGAACTATAAAATTTGCCGATAAAATTTTCTAAAAAAAATTGTAGAAAAAGTATTGACAATTGGGACAATATGGATTATACTATCCAAGCAGTCGCGGTTAAAGCGATGCGTGAATGGGGTCTTAGCTCAGCTGGGAGAGCATCTGCCTTACAAGCAGAGGGTCACAGGTTCGAGCCCTGTAGGCCCCATCATCCTGGCGGAATAGCTCAGTTGGCTAGAGCATACGGTTCATACCCGTAGTGTCGAGAGTTCGAATCTCCCTTCCGCTACTGAAACCCTTGAGTGATCAGGGGTTTTTTTGTGTTCAGTTGCCCTTGCATTACCATATCTTCCCGAAAGCAAGATATTACATTTATTTGAAATCTTGCCATAATTTATTAACATTTCATTAACACTCTTGTTCTTCCCCTCTGAACATGCTATACTATGAGCACTTGGTGAGGTCTCTCACAGGCCTAATGCGAATACTTATATATTGTATGTCAAAAAGCAATGAAAGGAAGGGACATTTTTAACTGTATGAAGCAGTTTTTCCATAAATACAAGCATGCGTGGATATTATCTTACGCCCTGGTTTATCTGGTCTGGTTTTTTTATTTAGAGCAAACCGTCACGACAAATTACCATGTGATTCATGTAAGACTGGATGATTATATTCCTTTTTGCGAATATTTCATTGTCCCATACCTGCTGTGGTTTCTTTACGTAAGCGTTGTGGTGCTCTTTTTATTCTTTACAAATAAAGAGGAGTATTACAGGCTGTGTATTTATCTCTTCAGCGGTATGACGATCAGTCTGATTATATGCACATTTTTCCACAACGGCACTGATTTTCGTCCTTCACTGGATCCTGATAAAAATATTTTTACCCGGCTTGTCAGTGCTCTGTATGCAACGGACACGCCTACTAATGTGTTTCCCAGCATTCATGTGTACAATTCCATCTGCATTCACGTAGCTGTTGCAAGAAATACGCTGTTAAAGAAATATCCGATTGTTCAGCACGCCTCTTTCGTTTTAATGGTTCTGATTTGTATGGCCACAGTATTTTTAAAACAGCACTCTATTGTAGATGTTTTCGGCGGCTGCCTGATGGCTTATATCCTGTATTTTGT
>CAJFOF010000086.1 GCA_904395885.1 uncultured Lachnospiraceae bacterium | reverse complement strand
CTCCAAAATCCGCCCTTGTAAAGCTTTTTGCATTTCTCCGATCTTATTTCTGGCTTTTCCTTCTGCAAGTTCACTTAGGATAACAGCGTCAGATTCTCCAGATATAATTGCTTTCAAAATAGCCATACCGCTTTTTCCGCTGATATCCGTAATCACACTGCTTAGTTTCACGTTACAGCCTTCTAATACTGCTTGAATTCTGTTTAATTCACGGGCACGTTCTTCAATGATCTCCTGGCGATAGCGTGTGATTTCGCGGAGCTCTCTCTGCTCCCGACTTGGTATGTAGCTTGCTTTCACCAATCCATGACGCACTAAGTCAGCAATCCATTCTGCATCCTTTACATCTGTCTTGCGACCTGGAACCCCTTTGATATGCTGAGCATTTACAACCATAATCGGAATACATTCTTCTTCAAAAATGTTATATACAGGTTTCCAATAAGATCCTGTACTTTCCGTCGCGTCAATAATTAGGAAATCATAGATGCGACAGCCCCAAAATTTTTATCTAAAAGGGCAGCCTCCGCTGCTCGTATTCCTGATATCGTTCCAGAAAAGGCGAAATCTTATTCAGCATCGCCTCCAAACAGGCATCCTCCCTCAGCCACAGCTTCAGCTCTCCCCTGTCCAAAATCAGCGGCATCCGATCGTGAACCGGTTCTACAGAAGCATTCGCTTTTGTGGTCAATATCACGAAGTGATCGCCGTCCTCGAATCTGCGGCAGCAGCCTGCCATAAAGATCACCGGTTCTCCCGGACGCGTAAAAACAGCTTTCTGCCTGTCTTTGTCCCACTCATAAAAGCCCCCTGCCAGAACAACACATCGGCGGCTGAGAGCGCTCTCTCGAAACGCGGGCCGTTCCAAAATGGTCTCTGCCCTGGCATTGATCCAGAGTCCCTTCCGGTCTGGCCTCAGGAATCCCCATTTCATCTCTCTAAGACTCTCCGCCGTAAGCACCAGAGCCGTATTTCCCGGGCAGATATCTCCCGAGGCTGGGCTGTCAGCCTTCGGATACGCAGCTCTGATTGCCTTTACTGCTTTGTCGTCAATGTAATATCTTCCACACATCGTCTCACACCTGCCACAATTTATTTTTTCTCTCTATATCACCATAACCCACAGACACGCCTCGCAATAAAAGATCAGCCGGAATTCTCTCATAAATCCTCCGACGATTGCCTCGCAGCCATACTCTTTGCTGGGGATTCCGGAATAGTTTTTATCCTCTGAATATTTAACTGTCAGATTGTTCACCGTCTGCAAAAGCCCGTCGTCCCCCTCAAATTTGAAAGACAGGGGTCTTGGGGAACCGGTAGATGTAAACCATGTTTTGCATGCAATATGGTACATTTTCCCTTGGGGAATTCCGCTGTCGGTCTGAGAAAGCCCAGGGGAACCATTGGAAAATCCTGCCACATTTCTCATCTCCTTAACAAATCTCTTCTTTTCTATAATCTGCCGTCCACTTTTCCCTGCTGATTCCTCCGCCCATATGATCTATATATTGTTTTTGAGTCCCCGGAAGCGGTTCTAAAAAACACGCCCGCTTCATACAGTCTATCCCGTAACGGCGCCTCAGACCATCTACAGCAGCCTCGGCTCTTCGGATTTTCTCATAATCCAGCTCATCAAACAGCCCGATCTGGCGGCTGTTCTCCCCGGACACCCGGCTGGTATGAATCCCCAATTTCCGTACCGGCTGGCCGTTCCACAGCTCATCAAAACATCGGCAGGCGGCCTGATAGATCTCCCAGGTCAAATCTGTAGGAGCTGAGAGAACGGTCTGACGGCTGGATGTGCAAAATCCCCAATCCCCAATGGTAACTGCGACATTCCTGATGGTTACACCATCGGCCCTGACTCTTGACGCTACTGTTTCTGCCAGAGAAAGCAGAAATCGTTTTGCAAGTTCAGGCTCCTGGATATCCCAGGGAGTTGTCAGAGAATTCCCATATCCTTTATTGGGGACGGGCCTTTCTGTCACTTGGCTGTCATCCAGTCCATTGGCGTATTCCAGAATGAGCTTCCCGTAGGATTGAAAATTCGCACTCAGAATGTGTTCCTGAGTTTTCGCCAGCTCACCGATGGTATGAATTCCCAACCGAAGCAGGCGTTTTTCTGTGGCCGGTCCGATATAAAACAATTCCCTTACAGGAAGCGGCCACATTTTTTCCTGTATTTCCTCCGGCCACAGAGTATACACCCTGTCAGGCTTGGAAAACCCGGAGGCCATCTTTGCCAGCAGTTTATTCTCTGCCACCCCCACATTGACGGTGAATCCCAGTTCCCGGGACACCGTTCTTTTTAAAGTTTCCGCAGTCTCCTCCGGCTTCTGCGTACAGCCCGTCATGTCCATAAACGCTTCATCAATACTGTACTGTTCCACTCTGTCTGTATATCTGGAAAGAATTTCCATCAGGGCTTCCGAAGAGCGATGGTACAGCCTGTAATTCGGAGCCGCCAAAAACAACTCCGGGCATTTCTGCTTTGCTTTCACAATAGGATCCCCAGTCTTGATTCCATACCGCTTTGCAGGAACAGACTTTGCCAAGATAATTCCGTGGCGCTTTTCCTGATCCCCGCCTATGGCGCTGGGAATCTCACGGAGATCCAGAGTTCCTCCCAGGTGATAAATCCGATAGACCGCTTCCCAGCTTAGAAAAGCAGAGTTTACATCCACATGGTAGATGATTCTCTTCAATATTGCCACCCTCTTACCACATTTTAGAACATATGTTCGTTTTTATTATATCCAAACCGGGCGGCAGCGTCAATCATCTTCTCGGAAATTTTTCTGGCAAATTCTGGGAACTAAGGCAGAGCGGTTCCCTCTGAATCCCGGTACCGGTAGCCAAATACAAATTGGTCTTTTCCATTTTTCTTAGCTTCGTAGAGCAGTCGGTCTGCGTTTCTGTACATTTCCTGCAGTGAGTAACCTTTTTCCACCGGAATCACGCCTATGCTGCAGGTAACTGTTAAATCCTCGATTACCGGTCTTTTCAGCCGTTCTTTCATCCCATTTAACGCTTGCTCTATCTCCTGTTTCGTCATAGGTTCAAGAATCAGCCCTACAAATTCATCGCCGCCTAAGCGCCCAAAAATACTGTGATCCCCAAAAGATTCAGAGAAATTTTCCGCAACTCTCTTTAAAATCATATCTCCAATCGGATGACCGAACGTATCGTTAATGGTTTTAAAACTGTCTACATCCAGTATGATAAAACAGTTGCTCTTATCCGACAGGCAGGCATCCAGATCTCCGCTCTCAAGCAGGGCCTCCCCGACATTAAAAAACTGCTGGCGTCCCATCAGACCGGTAAGTCCGTCTAATTTTGCTTCAAAATATAAATAATTAAAATTTTTCTGGTAAAGGACAATGACGATCATTACCAAAAACGCCAGCGAAATGATTCCCAAAAGGAATTGGATCTGCAGATGCATCAGATCGTGAGCGATTTTATCGGATATCTGAATCTCGTACTGTATCATAACCGTTTCAATGCGGTTCGTAAAATAAATGGCTACGCTGAATGATGAAAACAACACAAGGATCAGCGCTATCGCTCTGCCAAAACGTTTTGGCATAACTCTGGCATTAATCCGGTCTATTGTGTCAACATGCAGAAAAATTTTTTGAAAAAAGGCTGACTTCTGAAAACGGTAGCAGAGAAAAATAATGATATCAATGATCACTGTAAAGGGAATAAAATCCCATCTGCAGATATCATTCCACGTATTTGCGATTCCAAAACCGGCTTCCGGAAAAAATATCTGCATACATCCATATACCAGTCCCGTGTGAATGATTCTTCCGATAGAGGCAACAAGCAAAATCCACGGCAAGGGATGGCGGCAGTTTTTTGCTCTACGGAACAGAAGTCCTGCAATCAATCCAAACAGCGTACGGGTTCCCACACTGAGCAGAAAACTTCCCAGTGGCTTTCCGCTCATAACCGGTGAAAAAACTGCGTCACCGCTTCCCACATAAAAAGCCGAAGCTTTCCACATAGACGCCAGCCCAAATACAGCTCCCACCAGCGCTGCCTCCTTAGGGCCAAGAAGGCATCCGGCCATCAATACGGGAATGTAGACAAAGGTCAGCGAAATAGGTTCTACATGAATATACCCTAAAAAGGAAAACAACATAAAAAGTTCAATGGCGACCAATATCAAAAGAACATAGATATTATTTTCGATATTTTTTTCCCTTTTCCCCAAAAATGCATTCATCTGCTCATCCCCCCTTGTACACTGACGCTAAATCTATGATAAATCAATTTTGTCCATCCTGTCAACAATGCCGCCAGCCGCAAACGCAAAAAAGCCTGCTCATGCACATAAGGCAAAAGCAGGCATATGACAAATCATCGCTTTTCAATCCACCGGGACAGCGTTATTTTTTCCACCCTTCTGGCAGATAGGCAGCAGTGTTTGCAATCATGTCGCTGACTAGTTTTCTGATATCCTCCTCCTTACAGCCTTTTCCTTTCACCAGAGGATCATTCATGAAAGCCTGTACGACCAGCTCTCTGTCACAGGTCAGCGCTGCGTTGAGAATCCGCTCGTGATTTTCTATATGAGGCATAATCAGTTCTTTTACTGCATCGGGAAGGTTCCCCGCCGCTACAGGCCGCACTGCATCTTTTTCAAAAAGAGCGTTGGTTTCAACCAAAGCCGTCCGTGGAAGATTGGGAATCTGCCCAAAGGTGTTGGGAACATTGACGTTGCTCACCACCCGGCCCAAGCCGCAGAGAGCTTTGATCAGCAGAATTCCTTCTTCCCCTGTAGGCTTTAACTCCACGTTCTCTTCACCGGAAACCAGGCGGCGGCTTTTCTCCAGTCTCTTCTTTAAATCATCCTTTCTCCAGGCAACTGTGGTCAGACCAAATTTCCACTCTTTAACCGTTTCCGGATCGTTTAAATACTCATTTCCAGGCATAAATTCGGCCAGATGCCGGTCTCCTGCGGCTGCGATAAGGCCGTAGCGCCGGAATAAATCAAACTTTACTCTGTGGGCACAGTTAAAGGAAGAATTCATCCAATGCTTTTCCTCATCCTCTTCTTCAAATCCTTCTTCGTAATGTTCGTCTACATACTTCTGATATACTGGGAAGAGATCGATTCCTTTATAGGAAGCCCGGTCAAACCAAGTGAAATGGTTAATGCCCAGGACATTTACATGAATGTCGTGCCAGTCAACATCCTTCTCGCCGCACTCTTTTTCACAGATTCCTTTTAAAACTTTTTGAGTACCGAAGACTTCATGGCAGCACCCAAAGGCTTTGATCTGCGGAAATGTGTGGTAAAGTGTCTTGATGCACAGGGACATCGGATTCGTATAATTGATTACCCAGGCTTTTGGAGAATACTGTTCGATGGCTTTCCCGATCTCCACAAACATAGGGATCGTGCGGAGTGCCCGTATCATCCCGCCAGGGCCGGCCGTGTCACCTACAGACTGGTAAATCCCCAGCCGCTCCGGCAGATGCACGTCTGATTCCATCTCATCAAAAGTCCCGGGCAGAATCGAGATTACAACAAAATCACAGCCGGTCAGCGCTTCTTCCAGACTCCGACGTGTTTGATACGTCCATTTTCCCACAGCATCTTCCCGCTCCGAAACACGGTTTCCTATGACTTCGTTATTCTCAGCCGCGCTGGCATCAATATCATACAGCCGTATCGTCCCGGAAAGCTGTGGTTCCAGGGCAAGATCCGTCATAAACGTCCAGGCCCATCCTCTGGAGCCGCCTCCTATATAAGCGATCTGGATATCCGATACGTTGTTATTTCTGTATTTCATCTTTCCTTCCTCCATTATCACTGCGCTTCCGGGGTTTTCTTTCTCCTGTGCGCTGACTTATGATTCTTCTTGCAATTATATGCCTTTTTTGTATAATATTCTTTAAATATATGCTCATTTTTTTCATTTTTTATCTTTTTGGCTACTAATCCGAGAAAGGAGTAGGAGGTAACTATGAGCGGTATTTTATTTTCCGCTTCCGTCCCCGGTGTATTTGCGGAGGAAGCAGAACGAACCCAGAAATTTTCTATGGCTACCAGGCATTTCCATGAAAGCTATGAGCTGTATTTTCTTTTGAATGGGGAGCGTTTCTATTTTATTGAACAGGATACCTATCTGGTAAAATCCGGCATGGCCGTCCTGGTGAACAAAAACCAGATTCACAAAACCAGTTCCTTGGGGAATACTCCTTCCAGCCAGCACAGCCGTTTCCTGCTCCAATTGGATGCTTCCATCCTGGATCCCATTTTAAAATCTGTTGGCTGCCAGCCTCTTGAAGAATTAGGCCACACCCATTGGGGCGTTGTCCAGTTTCCTCCTTCGGAATGGGAGCAGTGCCTCTTCCTCATTTCTTCCCTTAAACAGGAATTTGGCCGGCTGAATGAAAACAGCCGGCCAATGGTCTTACTCTATTCTATTTCTCTGCTGCTCCTCTACTGCCGAACCAGAAAGCAGGCGGAGCAGAATGTGTGGAAAGCGCCTGAAACTGACCACTACAGAGCTGCGACAGGCCAGTACCAGAAAATTCACGAAATCGCCCAATATCTGCAGAATAACAGCGGATCCGGTGAGTCTCTCGACGCTCTGGCCAAACGTTTTTATCTCAGCAAGTCCTACCTGACCCGGATTTTTAAAGCTGTGACCGGATTTACCATTAATGAATACCAAAATATGGCCCGAATCAAAAAAGCCCAGCTTCTTTTGTCTCAGACAAGCCTTTCGGTTTCTGAGATTGCAGAGCAGACAGGTTTTGCCACATCATCCTACTTTATCCGAACCTTTAAAAACATTACCGGAGTCACGCCGCTGGCCTACCGAAAACATCAGAGTGATTCAATTCTTCCCGATTGACTCCAGCCAATTGGCAATCTCTTCTGCACTGAGAGAATTGGCCGTCAGCCCGGTTCCCACAGATGCGCCGCGGGATTCCCCGATCCTGCGGAGGTCCGTCATGCTCTCTTCAATGCTGCTTCCGCCGCTGGTGCAGAATGGCAGGATCGTCTTTCCGCTGAGATCGTAGGATTCCAGAAAGGTATTGATCGCCATAGGTTCTGTGTGCCACCAGATCGGATAGTAAAATATAGCCCGTCCCCGCTACCCCTTGAAAACACTGGGCTTAACGAAAAGCACAAATGTGTTTTATGTACCTGTTTTCCGGTTTTGTTGCGACCATATGGCGGGATTCCTTTCCTTCAGCGCGTGATCAGTATCTGTACAAATAGGCGACTGGACTTCTTGGTTTACCTGTATTATAAGCCTTGCTCATAAAATGCAGAAGTCTCAATAAATTTCGCAGTGTATATATATAGGTTACAACTGCAAGAGCCAGCGGTTATTTTCCGCTGACTCTATGTATTATTTTAAAATTTACAGCCTGCGAAAGTCGCTCCGGCTTTTCTTATTGAGTGCTTTCTGCAGCCTTTCATTTTCAGCTCTCAATTCTTGATTTTCTTGCCGCAGTCTGTGGATTTCATCCTGAAGCAGATTGATCCGGCCTTCCATTGCTTTATCCAGGATGCCTCTGCGTAGATTAATGGTTCCGGCCTGCTGTTCCATGGCCCGGTCAATTTCGGCTCTTACGATTGGGTTCTTATAAAAGAATCCTCTGGAAGCGCCAGTCATCTTCACAAGCTGGGGAACAGATATTCTTTCTCCTTGATCCAACAGTTTTCGGATTGCTCGTTTTGCTGCAGCTATTTTTTCATCACTGCGTTCCCGATTGACTTCAATCATTTTGTCGTATTTGTTCATAGTCTTCACCCCATCCATCTAAGTTTTTAAAAAGGATTCTGGTTTGCTCTGCTCTTGCCCTTCTGGTTTCATCAGCCAAGAGTTGGTTACTCATTTTTCGGTAATGCTTTACTGCCCTAACATTCTTATGCCCAAGCAGCTTGGCGATTGTCCAGTCATCCAGATGTAGTTCTGTCAGCTTAACTCCATATGACCTCCGGAACATGTGGCTGCTAAATGTAAACGGTTTTCCTTCATCATCGCACAATTTTTCTTCGTGGATGAGTACTAAAATTCTGTATTTAATAGTGGCATATTGAAGCGGTCGGCTGGTGTCCTTATCATCTACAAAGATGTAATCCGATTCCCCATAATGTTCTATGGAGTAACTGATTGCCTTCTGGATCAGGGCAGCCAGATCCACGCTGATCGGTTTCTCATAAGTCCGGCTCTTGACCTGTTGTATCCGAATAATATCCAACCCGTTCCTTTTGCTCAAACAGTCTCTGCGGAGAGTTAGCGTATCCGATATCCTGGTACCCAGCATCTGATGAATGACCATGCACCGGGCAATCTGGACATCCAGCTTTGTTATCTGTGCATTCAGCCTTTTCAACTCCACATCGGAATAAGCTCTGAATTCCGGTTGCACTTCTGGCGGAATATCTGTATTGATAAACAGCTTCTCCAGATTCTGGTAACCGAATATATTTCCTACTGTCTCTACCACAGCTCGTAGCTTAAGGATGTCATCACTGTTGCTATGGCCAGACGATCCATTGGTTGCCTTATATGTCAGATAATCTTCAAGCAATTGTCTGTCGATCTCTGAGCAAGATTGAATCTGTATCTGTTTTTCCTGAAGGTATCTTGAAAACTGCCGCAAGGATGTCAGCTCTCTTTTTACCGTTCCCAATTTTTCATATCGCAAATGCTGATAGATAGCTCTCTTGACTTCTTCTCGAATCCCACTCTGCTGAATGCCTGTGAAATTTAAAGTATGCGTCTTATAAATAGGATTTTCCTTTATAGGAATGTCCAATTTAGCTAATCTCCAGATATCCTTTTCTTGTTCCGGCTGCTCGTCTTCAAAATATAGGAACAGTAGGAAATTCTTGAGGAATTGAATGGCTGGCGCATCAACGCGGCTGATTTTTCCAGTGACATTCTTAACTTCCCTATACAAAGGTACTCCATTTTGAAGCATCCACATTTCTAATAGCTGTATCCATTTGATATGTTCCCAATCTCGAAAACTGTCCGTCACCTTCCTTCGTAGCTGTATCGCCATACATACCTGATTAAAATAAGACTTCTCATGTTTGATGGTATTTAATGATACTCGGAAACCTCTATGGAGAAAATATTGACGATATTCCTCTCTCATTGTTTTAGTCGGCAATGCCGATAGATCAATAAAATCGCCTTTGCCAATGGAGCGCAGCAATGACTGCCTGGCCTGCTTATAGCATTCTAATTCGCTGTAATAAATCCTATTTTCCATACTTTCCTCCTTTCTTCAGATTGGCCGCTAAGCTGTTGCCTGGTTTTTCAAAAAATGCATCGTTTGCCCTGGCAATCTTCTTGGGCATATAGTCAATGTACTGTTCGGTCATCTCCAGATAATCGTGACCGAGGTAATCCCTCACTCCTTGTATGGATACTCCATTGTCATAGAGCATGGTTGCCACTGTATGACGATAGTCATGAGATTTGAATAGGTACTCGCCTCCATCGATTTCCTGTTCCTGGCAGAACTTTTTCATTTGCTGCCGGAAAGTGGCACTTCGGTATGGCCCTCCGTTCCGATTGGTGAATAGATAGTCGTCCGGGCCGATATTCCGGTGCTTGATATAAACCTGCATGATCTTATACAGGCCCTCCGATATGGGGATACGCTTATAGTTCTTCATCTTTACCTGATATACCTGAATCCAAGTGTCTTGATTCTGGCGGTAGTAGGCATTTCCTTTTAGGGTACACACCTCACTGATCCGCAAGCCTAAGCACCATAGGTGCAGGTACATACACCGGAGATGCTCCGGGAGCAAGTGGAGTTTTCCAAGCACTTCTTCACACACTTCTGGAGATACACTCCGGTCATGGTGCTGCGGGATTTCTTTCCTCTGATAGAATTCCGGCTGGAATGGTATCCGTTTCATATGGCCATGTGCAACCATGAACCAGAAGAAGTTTTTCAGCCCCGAAATATGTGAATTAAAGAATTTATCGGTCATTCCGTCTTCTTGTATCTCGTCCAGATAATCTTCGACCTGCTGTTGCGTACAACCACATACATTTTGCTTTTGATCGGATAACCAAATCAGGAATCTTTGAATCAGCGTATATCGGGTTAGGATTGTACCTAATGCCTGACCGGTGACACCCACTTGATATTTCATATATTCTTTGGCGTAGGCCCGGTTCTCCGGCAGTGTAATCTCCTTAAAGGATATCGTGCTTACAGCGCTACTTGGATTCAACCGATACTTGGGAATATTTAAGCGCTCTATATACCAGACATTGGCAGCCCAGTTGATTTCAGGATTTTGCAGAAATACTGCTTTGCGAAGATATTCAAGGCTGGCTGCAGTTTCTGTTGTCTGTTCTGGCCAAGGGCCGGATTATCCATACAGTGAATGAAAGCCTGTTCCTGTGCCGCATCCATTAACTCAATGTCTCCAATGTGATTCTGAACACAAAACCCATATAAATTCTGGAGGCCCGTCAAATGTTCTGACCGTTTCAGCACCCTATAGTTTTCCTGCAGGATCGCATTCAATGTCGTGAAGATCTGCTCTTTCAAATGCCACGGAGCAGGCTGCGTAAAATCCCAAACCATATTTGACTTATGCCGGACAGTATCAAATTCCATCGCCAGCTTCTGATCCGAATGATAAGGAATAAACAGAACCTTTTCCTCTAATCGCCATTGGCATTTCTGCCTCCCGGATAAGGTTTTCATCTGCTCACGGATATATGCCTGTTTGATCCGGTCATAGGCCATCAGATGAGGTGCTATATTTTTTAGATGCAGATGGAATTCCAAGTATTCTCCGTATGCCTCACGCAGCGGATAATCCATTTCCGAAAGGTCTTGAATTCCTACAGTCATAAAAAACTGTTTCAACTGCTTTTTGCTATGGGTCTCCGTTTCACAGGAGTCAATTGCCTCCATCACCTGATCTGGCAGAACATATTTCTTTTCTTCCTGCCGCCAGTATTGTGCTGCATGGGCAGGCATCTTGAATCACCTCCCTCTATAGCAGCTCTTTCACACCATACAGTGCAGAGTGCTTTTCATAAAATTCCTGACTGGCCTCGATCAACTCGTTATCTATAATGTTCGGGTATCGAATTGTCGTATCCAGATGCTTATGGCCCAGGGCCTGCTGGATCAGCTCAAGCCGCCATCCATCCTTTCGCCGCATGTTGGCGAAGTAGCGCCGGAGCATATGGGGAGTTAGGTCGATCCCAGTCTTTTTCTTCATCCGACCCTGCATATCGTAGACGCTATTAACCTTCAGGGGTTGGCCAGCGGTGTTGCCTGAAATATTGATGAACTGAATTGTGAGATTGGTGATCTGCTGGAATTTGTGCCACCAGAAGAAAAGAAGGAATGAAACTCGCGGGAAAGAGTTTAATTACT
>CAJFOF010000085.1 GCA_904395885.1 uncultured Lachnospiraceae bacterium | reverse complement strand
GAGCAGTAAACTTATATGGGACAGGAAAAGCCCTGCAGGGAAGGCCGATGGATAAAAGCCTTCGCCCTGCAGGGCTTTTTGTCTTGCAGAACGCTTTGCTCTCTGCAAGTTCAATCGTTAGCGTCAGTGTACAAGGGGACAATACGGGCGTTATCTTACCGCACAGACACAGGGCAGGTGTAAACCCGGCGCCCCATAACATCCACAGTGCTGCCGGTCAGGCGGATTTCCTGGATAAAGGCAATGTCGTGGGCGCTGGTTCCGACCATGATATCGAAAGCGCCTGGTTCTACGACAAAATCCATATTTTCATTGTAAAAGCCCAGTTGGGCCGTATGGAGTTGGAAGGTGATTTCCCGTTCTTCCCCGGGAGCCAGGGTAAGGCGTTTAAAACCAGCCAGTTGCTTGACAGGCCGGACCACATGGGCCTGCTTTTGGTGGTAATATAGCTGAACCGTCTCATCGCCCTCACGGTCTCCGGTATTTTTCACCTTGCAGGAAACGGTGATCACGCCGTCCGTGGGAATCTCTGTCTCTGCAACAGAAAATCCCGACAGATCAAAGGTGGTGTAGCTGAGGCCGTGGCCGAAGCAGAAAAGAGGCGTACTGGACTCATCTACGTATCCACCGGTAAAGATCACAGAACCAAGGTTATCGGTTTTGGAGGCATAGCCGCTGCCAGTCCGGTGATTGTAGGTGACGGGGATCTGGCCGGCGTCACGGACGATGGTGGTAGTCAGCTTGCCGCCGGGATTTGCCGTGCCGTCCAGCAGATCCGCCACGACTTTGCCTGCTTTCAGTCCCGGCATCCAGGCCTGCACGATCCCACTTGCATGGTCGGCAGCCCACGGAAGGGAGAAGTAGCCGGGGCCGTAGAGAATCAGCACTACAGGTTTTCCTGCTGTGGCTACGGCTTCCAAAAGTTTTTGCTGAACTCCCGGGAGACCCAGGTGGCAGCGGTCTTTTCCTTCCCCGCCGGTGACATTTACCCATCCGCAGTTTCCGCCGCAGGCCATGACAACCACGTCGCTGTCCCTGGCCGCCTGGACTGCCTCTTCAAAACCGGAGGTGTCATCTCCCATGAGACTGCAGCCTTCAGCGTAGTGAACCTCAAACCGGCTTTCCAGCTCAGTCTTTAACGAGCGGGCGCCCATGTCCGTCAGGATTCCCTTGATATCCTGAAGGCTGTCCCGCTCTGCAGGGGTTAAGGCATCGGAGAAGGAAGCAAACGGGTTTTCTTTCTTATCCTTGGCTTTTGCCGCTTCATCTGCAATGCCGTTAAAAGAAACCTCTCCGGCGTTGCCCTGAGCCTGTGCGTTTACCATCTCGATATAAGCCGGGAAGGTGTAGCCGCTGACAGGATAGCGGAGGCTGTCGGCGTGGGGGCCAACCAGAGCGACCCTCATTCCCTTTTTCAGAGGGAGAACGCCGTCATTTTTCAAAAGGACAAGAGATTTGGCTGCAATGGACTCTGCCACAGCGGCTTTCTTTTCGTTAGTCATGAAAGCGACGACTTTTTCTGTGTCAATATAGGGGTGCTCGAACAGGCCGTACTCAAATTTGACTTTTAACACACGGCGAACAGACTCATTTAAGAGAGCCTCATCCAACTGGCCGCTGCGAACGTAATCGGGCAGTTTTTTAAAAGCATTTCCCACCGGGATTTCCGTATCGGTTCCGGCTTTTTTGGCCAGAAGGCCGGCTTCCTCGTAGGTGGATGCAGTGTGAAAATCTGTAAAAGTCTTTAAGATTCCGGCGCCGTCAGAGGTCAGGATCCCATCGAACTTCATGGTATTCCGCAGAAGATCATGGGCGATCTTTCGGTTGGCTACCACGCACATGCCGTCGATCTCTGAATAGTTGGCCATGACGGAACTGACATCAGCCTCCCGCATAGCGGCTTCAAAGGGTGTCCCGAAGACCTCATAAAGCTCACGGTCATTGATCCGGCATACAGCCGTATTCAAACCTCCCTGGCTTTCGGCATAGCCCAGAAAGTGTTTGGCAATACAGGCAACACCGTCGGTCTTGTTCTTCTGCATTCCTTTTATGTAGTGGATTCCCATCTGGGAGATGAGATAAGGGTCTTCTCCGTAGGTCTCATAGGTGCGGCCCCAGCGGGGATCTCTGGACACATCGATGACCGGGCTCATGGCGGAATTGATTCCCACAGCTTTTGATTCCTGGCTGATGATGCGGCTCATTTCCTCTGCCAGTTCCGGCATCCATGTGCATCCAAGGTTTATCTGAGCGGGAAAGATGGTTCCTCCCTTGGAAGGGTACCCGGAAAGGTTTTCGGTCTGAAGAGCCACAGGGATTCCCAGCCGGGTCTCTTCCACAAAATAATGTTGGATTTCATTGCTGAGTCTGGCGATTTTTTCCGGATCCGCCAGACCGGTCAGAGAATACTGGGTAAAGCGGCCGTGGCCGTCCGGGTACTTTTCTTTTAAAACCTCGGCCAGAGGGCGGCCGTCAGAGAGGAACGAAGAGGGAAGATCGCCGCAGAGCTGGGCTGCTTTTTCTTCCAGGGTCATTCGGGACAGCAAGTCTTCCACACGGACAGATACCGGTTGGGCAGGGTCTTTGTACAGTTCCATTGGATACCTCCTAAATCTTTTGATGAATCTGATTGGCTGCAAACGAAATTGCTTCTATATACGTGTATTATAGCAACAAACCAGCAGAAAATCAAATATTTATTTAAATTAAATTAAAAATATCCACTCAAAGCTTAATACAAACGTTTGAGTAAAAAGTTTCCCATTTTTGCTGTAAATCATGCTAGAATAAAGACATGATAGAAAGACGGATACTTGAAAAATATCCGGAAATTCAGCGAGAAATTTTGTGAATATTCAGAAAAAAGGAAGGTGCAGAGATGGCAGGAAATGTTTTAGTGGTGCACGGAGGCGGTCCCACAGCAGTCATCAATTCATCGCTGTATGGCGTAATTGAAGAAGCCAAGGCCAGCGGGAAGATCGATAAGGTATACGGGGCTATGGGAGGCAGTGAGGCGATCTTGAAAGAACGCTTTTTGGACCTTATGCAGTTTCCGGAGGAAAAACTGAAATTGCTTCTGGAAACCCCGGCGACGGCGATTGGTTCTTCCAGATACGCCCTGGAGGACGAAGACTATCAGGCCATGCCGGAGATTTTTAAGAAATACGGGATTCAGTATGTTCTTTTAAACGGTGGAAACGGCACAATGGATACCTGCGGCAAGATCTATCACGCCTGCAAAGATTCCGGTATCTATGTGGTAGGCATTCCCAAGACGATTGACAATGATATCGCGATCACGGATCATACCCCGGGGTATGGGAGTGCTGCCAGATATATTGCAGCCACTACTGCGGAGGTAGGGGTGGACGTAAAATCTCTTCCCATCCATGTCTGCGTCATTGAGGCCATGGGGCGGAATGCAGGCTGGATCACAGCGGCATCTGTTCTGGCACGGAAAAAACCGGGGGATGCTCCGCACCTGATCTATCTTCCGGAGTTCCCCTTCAATGAAGAGCAGTTTCTGGAAGATGTGAAGAAACTTTACGACGAGAAGGGCGGCGTTGTGGTAGTTGCCAGTGAGGGCTTAAAAGATGAGAAAGGCGAACCCATTGTGCCTCCGATCTTTAAGAGCGGCCGGGCAACTTACTATGGAGACGTCAGCGCCCATCTGGCCAACCTGGTGATCCAGAAGCTGGGGATCAAGGCCAGAAGCGAAAAACCGGGCATCTGCGGCCGGGCGTCCATTGCATGGCAGTCCCCTGTGGACAGGGATGAGGCGGTTCTGGCTGGAAGAGAAGCGCTGAAGGCGGCTATGAACGGGGAGAGCGGCGTGATGATCGGCTTTATCAGGGACGAGACGCCGGATGGCTCCTACAAGATCCATGTGGAGAGGATTCCCATCGAGCAGGTTATGCTGTATGAGAGAGTGATCCCGGAAACTTACGTCAATGAGCGGAGAAACGATGTGACAGAGGAATTTATAAAATGGTGCCGTCCATTGATCGGGCCGGAGCTGAGAGACTTTATTGATTTTAATGATTATTATGATAAGGAGGGCGAGAAAGAGTGAAACACATTTTTCTGAACCTGAAACGGTTCGACATTCCAAAGGAGTACGGCGGCGTGAACAGCATCGCACCTGTAGCCGACTGGGGAGCTTACATTGTAAAGAATACCCAGGAGGCTCTGAAAAAGTACCAGGATGACGATGTGGAATTTGCCATGTATTTCCCGGAGGCCCATGTGATCGGGGCGGCAGCGGCGCTGTGTGAGAACAGTCCTGTCCAGGTGGGCTGCCAGAGCGTATACCGGGAAGATACGGCGGTGGGCGGCAATTTCGGCGCCTTTACCACTAACCGGACGGCAAACGCCATGAAGGCCGCAGGCTGCACCACCACCATCATCGGCCACTGCGAGGAGCGGAAGGACAAGGCAGGAATCCTGGCGGAGGCCGGTGTCACTGACACGGCAGCGGTAAACCGCTTGCTGAATAAAGAGATTCAGGCGGCAGTGAAGGGCGGCTTAAAGGTACTGTACTGCATCGGAGAAACTTCTGAGGAGCAGGAGAGATGGCAGGAGGTTCTGAAGGAACAGCTCACCACCGGACTGGAGGGTGTTGACAAGACAATGGTCACCATCGCCTACGAACCAGTCTGGGCTATCGGGCCAGGCAAGATTCCGCCGGACAAGGACTATATCACCAAGATCGGAACCTATGTGAAGGAAGTCACCGGAGGCATGGATGTGGTGTACGGCGGCGGCCTGAAGACAGATAATGCGGAAATGCTGGCCTCCATTCCGGTAATGGACGGAGGACTGATCGCTCTCACCAGATTTTCCGGGGAGATCGGCTACTATCCCGACGAATATCTGGAGATCATCAGAACCTATATGGGAAAATAAAAAGCTGCATTGCGGCGAAGCATTGACAATCTTTCGTATGAAACATAAGGAGAATAAAATATGAGATTAGAGTTTGAATATGGCCAGGGCCTTATGGCAGCCGAGCTGCCGGACAATACCGAAGTGTTCATCCCCGGAGTTACCGTTCCGGATCCCCCTTACATTCCTGAGGACAAGCTGGAGGAGGAGACACTGAAATCCATCCGCAACCCCATCGGGATGCCGCCTCTGACTGAGCTGGCTCACAAGGGATCCAAAGTTACTATTGTCTTTCCGGACCGGGTAAAGGGAGGAGAGCAGCCCACTTCCCACAGAAAGGTTTCCATCAAGCTGATCCTTCAGGAGCTGTACAGCGTGGGCGTGGAGAAGAAGGACATCCTTCTGATCTGCTCCAACGGCCTTCACAGAAAGAATACCAAGGAAGAGATCTACAACGTACTTGGCCCGGAGCTGTTCAACGAGTTCTGGTATACGGGACAGATCATCAACCATGACAGCGAGGACTATGACCATCTGGTAGACTGCGGAAGAACCGACCGGGGCGACCCTGTATTTTTAAATAAGTACGTCCATGACAGCGATGTAGCTGTCCTGATTGGTCACACCCAGGGCAACCCCTACGGCGGCTATTCCGGCGGCTATAAGCACTGCGCTACAGGCTTAAACCACTGGAGTTCCATCGCTTCCCACCACGTTCCCCAGGTTATGCACAGAGAGGACTTCACCCCTGTAAGCGGCAAGTCCTTGATGAGAAGTAAATTCGATGAGATCGGCATGAAGATGGAAGAGCACATGGGCAAGAAGTTCTTCTGCTGCGACGCTGTGCTGGATACCAAGTCCAGACAGATCGAGATCAACAGCGGTTACGCCAAGGAGATGCAGCCCATTTCCTGGAAGACGGCAGACAAGCGCACCTATGTTCCCTTTGCAGAAGAGAAATACGATGTGATGGTATTTGGTATGCCTCAGTTCTTCCACTACGGCGATGGGATGGGAACAAACCCCATCATGATGATGCAGGCTCTTTCGGCACAGGTTATCCGCCACAAGAGAGTTATGAAGGACAACTGCGTGATTATCTGTGCTTCCATCTGCAACGGCTACTTCCACGACGAGCTGTGGCCCTACCTGCGGGAGTGCTACGAGATGTTCCAGCACGACCATATGAATGTCCTGACCGATATGGACCGGTACGGCCAGCTCTTTGCCACCAATGAGGAATATATCAGAAAGTACCGTTTCGGCAATGCGTTCCATCCGTTCCACGGCTTCTCCATGATGAGCTGCGGCCAGATTGCAGAGATGAATACATCTGCTATCTATATCTGCGGCGCTCAGGAGCCTGGCTACGCGAGAGGAATGGGCTTAAAGACCCGTGCAACGATTGAAGAGGCTCTTCAGGACGCTATGAAGAAGTACGTAGGACCCAATCCCAGAATTCTGGCTCTGCCTCAGACCTTTAAGCTGAGCGCCGTTCATCTGATGATGAAGGATCAGGTCTATGACGGAACGAACGGTTCCTGCCATCCTGACGCTTACGTAAAATAAATGGACATATTGACCGGCAAGGCTCCCTGACAGGTTTCAGGGGGCCTGTCCTTCTATGAGATAGGAGAATGGCTATGAGCAAAGTGATATTCTATAACGGTGAGGTCTATAAAGACCATAAATTTCAGAGACTCAATGTATTGGCTGAAGATGGAAAGATTGTGCGGATCGGTGAGTGGATCTCGGATGCTGAGGCGATTCGAGTGGATCTGAAGGGCCTCCGCCTGGTCCCCGGATTTCTGGATATCCACACCCACGGAGCTGCCGGGGTGGATGTTAACAGCGCTGACACCGACGGGTACGAAAAAATCTGTCGCTTCTTTGCTTCTCAGGGAACGACCGGATGGCTTGGCTCTGTGCTGACGGATACCAAGGAGCAGACGATGGCCTGTATCGAGGCATATAAACGATGGAAAGAGATCGACCACCAGGGAGCAGTCATGATGGGCATTCATCTGGAAGGCCCGTTCTTAAACCCGGAATATAAAGGGGCCATGCCAGAACACCTGCTTCAGACAAAGAACATCCCTCTGGTGGAGGAGTATCAGAAAGCTGCGGAAGGTGATATTCGTTACATTACGGTTTCACCAGAAATCGACGGCATGGTGGAGGACATTCCAAAGCTGAAGGCCCTGGGAATCCAGGTGGCCATCGGCCATTCCGGGGCAGATTACGATACTGCCAGGGCGGCGATTGCTGGCGGCGCTATGGGAGCGACCCACACAGGGAATGCCATGAAGCTGCTGCACCAGCACTTCCCGGCTATCTGGGGAGCCGTTCTGGAAGATGACAATATTTACTGTGAAGTGATCTGTGACGGTCGCCATCTCCATCCAGGAACCGTAAGGCTGATTCTCAAGACAAAGGGGCTGGGCCGGGTAGTAGCGATCACAGATTCCATCATGGCAGCCGGACTGCCGGACGGAAAATACAAGCTGGGCGTAAACGATGTGGTAGTCGTGGATGGGGACGCAAAGCTGGCTGACGGCGGCAGTCGGGCCGGAAGCACCTTGACCACGGGAAAGGCTCTGGAAAATTTAATTGCCTTTACCGGAAAAACGGCGGAAGAGCTGCTCCCTCTGCTGACGGAGAACCCTGCAAAGCTGATCGGTGTGGATGATCGCTATGGATTTATTGAGGAAGGATTTGATGCCAACTTTGTCGTCCTGGACGATGAGAACCGGGTGTCCCAGACCTACGTGGCAGGCGTGAAAGTATTTGACCGGAAAGCAAAATAAAATTAGCAGAATGAAATAATCCCCTGGAGACCGGCACAAAGACCGCTGACCTCCAGGGGTTTTTTCAGGCAAACTGACTGTTATACAGATCTGCATACGCTCCGTTTTTCAGAAGCAGCTCTTTGTGTCGGCCCTGCTCTATGATAGTTCCATTCTGCATAACCAGAATCAGGTCGGCATCGACGATGGTGGAGAGGCGGTGAGCGATGACAAAGCTGGTACGGTTCTCCATCAGAGCTTTCATTGCCTTGCCGATCTCCATTTCTGTCCGGGTATCTACGGAAGAGGTGGCTTCGTCTAAGATCAGAACCGCAGGATTGCACAGGACAACCCGGGCAATGGTCAGAAGCTGCCGCTGGCCTACAGAGATATTTTCTGCGTCATTGCTTAAAACAGTGTCGTACCCCTGGGGCAGGGTGCGAATAAAGTAATCGGCCCTGGCAGCTTTTGCCGCAGCTATGATCTCCTCCCTGGTGGCATCCGGTTTTCCGTAGGCAATATTTTCTGCAATAGTACCCTCAAACAGCCAGGTATCCTGAAGAACCATTCCGAAGTTATCCCGGAGATTTTTTCGGGTTAAGTCTCTCGTATCAATTCCATCTAATAAAATTTTTCCGCTGATGATCTCGTAAAACCGCATTAAAAGATTGACCAGGGTAGTTTTTCCGGCTCCGGTGCTGCCGACAATGGCTATTTTCTGACCGGGTTTTATATCAAAATGAATATCCTCCATCAGGACCTTATCCTGGGAATATCCAAACCGGACATTCTGGAAGGTGACGCCGCCTTCAGCCCGCCGGATTGTTTTAGGCTGGGCGGAATCAGGAACCATTTCAGCCTCGTCCAGCAGAGTGTATACCCGCTCGACAGAAGCCAGGGCAGACTGCATGGAATTGATCATGAAAGACATTTCAGTGATCGGTTCCCCGGCCTGATTGACGTACTGGAAGAATGCCTGGAATCTGCCAGGGCTGAGTCTGCCGTCCAGCATCATAAGGCCGCCAAAGACCGCAATGGATACGAGGCCGCAGCGGTTTATGATCCGGATGCCCGGATTGATGGCATTTACCAGAAAATCCGCTTTTTCTGAAGCGCGGGCAAGGTCTTCTGAGGCCTGATGGATATTGGCGGAACTTCTTCCCTCATAGTTAAAGGCTTTGATGATCATCCTCCCGCTGTAGGCCTCCTCGATCATGCCGTTCATGCGGCCGACGAAATGCTGCCGTCTGGCGGCAAAATGGAGGGTCTTTCTGGAGACAAGGTTGGTCAGTGCAAGGGAGATGCCCGTAAAGATCAGGAAGAGGGCAGTCAGTGTCACACTGAAGGAAAGCATCATGGCAATAGAACCGATAATCGTTCCGACTGCTGTGAAAAGGCGGATCAGACCGGTCTGCAGTGCCTCTGACATTTTATCCAGATCATTGATGACACGGCTCATGATTTCCCCTGCCTGATGTCTGTCATAGTAAGAAAGAGGCAGGCGCTGCAGCTTGTCGCTGATCTCGCTTCTGAGCTGAAGGCTGAGGCGTTCAGCAAAGCTGGCCATAAGAAATGTCTGCAGCATATAAAAGGCTCCGCCTGCAAGGTAGAGAAGCAGGAGCATGGCAATCTGCTGGCCGCCGTGCTCCCAGGAGATCCGAAAGGTCAGGCCGGTTATCCTGGCTTCTTTGATCTGATTCCAGATCAGGTCAACGACATTGGCGCTGTACAAAGGCGCAAGGATTGTGAAAAAGGTATAGGCTGCCACTGAGATCAGAACAATGATCAGCCGGATCCGTTGTCTTCCCATAGAGCGGAGAAAACGCCGGATTGTCTTTTTCATATTTTGTGCCTGAAAGACTTCTTCGTCAAAATAGGTTTCATTGGTTTCCACGGAGTCCACCGCCCTTCATTTGAGATTGTGCGATGTCCTGATATACAGGACAAGTTTTCATTAATTCTTCATGCTTTCCAATTCCCGCGATCTTTCCGTCATTGAGGACCAGGATTTGATCGGCATGAACAATTGTGCTGATGCGCTGGGCTATGATCAGCAGGGCCGCGTCTTTCATTTCTGTTTTCAGCGCCTGGCGCAGGGCCGCGTCTGTTTTAAAGTCAAGGGCTGAAAAACTGTCATCAAACACATAGAGGTCGGCTTTCTTGACCAGGGCGCGGGCTATAGACAGCCGCTGCTTCTGACCGCCGGAAAAGTTTGTTCCGCCCTGCGCGACATGGGAGCGGAGGCCGCCAGGCAGATCAAAGACAAAATCGGACTGAGCCGTGCGGAGAGCATGGCTCAGTTCCTCTTCTGACGCGTTTTGATTTCCGTATTTTAGGTTTTCTTCAATTGTCCCGGAGAACAGCCAGGCTTTCTGTGGAACGTAAGAAATTTTTTCCCGCAGCCTGCTCTGGGGAATCGAACGGATATCAGCGCTTTCCAGCAGGATCTGCCCGTCCGTAACGTCGTGATAGCGGAGGAGAAGCTTGGCTATCGTGGATTTTCCGCTTCCGGTTCCTCCGATGATTGCGGTAGTCTCCCCTCTGCGGCAGTGGAATGAGATGCCTTTTACCGTCTCCTCCTCAGCATCATCAAAGCGGAAGGCCACATTTTCAAAAGAGATTACATCGGTGCACGGTTCTGGCAGGCGGAGGACACCGGTGCTCTGGTCTGTGATTTCAGGCGTCAGGGATAAGACGTCGGAAAGCCGCTTCAGACAGATGACAGCTCTGGGAATGAGAATGATTACCATCTGAGCCATTACAATGTAGAACAAAATCCAGATGGCGTACTCGGTTACAGCCGTGATATCTCCGATTTCCATGGCGCCGGCCCCTACACTGTTTCCGCCCAGATAGAGGATCGCTACAATGCACAGGTTGATAGAAGCGGTCGCCAGACTGTCCAGCCCTGCAAAAAGCCGGTTGGCTTCAATGGATGACTGAGCGTAGTCTTCAAACGTCTTTTTCATGCGTCCGGACTCGTAAGTTTCTTTGTTAAAGGCGCGGATGACGCGAATGCCGGTAATATTTTCCCTCAGAACCACATTCATCCGGTCAAGAAAACGCTGAAGCCTTTCAAAAATCGGGGAAGCTTTCCTTACAATAAGGCCTGCAAAAAACGCTACCAGAACCGTGAGGGATAAAATTAAAATCCCCATATCGGCATTGATGCGGAACGAGAACACAATCCCCATCACGCAAATGACCGGAACCGGCACAACCATCAGCATAAAGTTGACAAAGGCCTGCTGGATGACATTGATATCATTGAGAGTCCGGGTAATCATGGAAGCAGTGCCGAAGCGCTCAAAATCGGTGGCCGAAAAACTTAGGGATTTGTCGTATATAGCGTTTCGCATATCTCTTCCAAGATTGGCTGATACCTTGGCACACAGCCAGCTTGCCAGGAGAGCGCCCAGACCGGCCAGGAGAGATACGCCGAGCATCAGAAGGCCGCTGTTTATGATCTGGCTGATGGCCCCGCCGCTTATGGCAGTGTTAATCATATCGGCAGTGATGGTTGGGACCAGGAGGGCGCCCAGCACATCCAGAAGAATAAAAAAGCAGATGGCGGCACACTGGCCGAAATATGGTTTTAAAAAGCGAATCATCAGTTTCATTTGGGTTCTTTCCTCCATGAATCGACTTGAGAATGCAGAAGATTGCCGACCTCTTCCTGAAAAATCCGACAGTGATTCTCGGAAAGGGAGAGGGAGAGGGCGCGTTCCTCCTCCGTCATTCTGGCCAGAGAACGCTGTTCGGCCTCAATTAAAGGGGCAATCACAGCCTTGCAGATCATTTCTCCTTCTTTGGTTAACCGCACGGCCTTGCTGTGACGGGTGGCCGCAATGGGTTCCAGTATCAGGTATCCCTTTTTTACAAGGCCGGAAATAGCAAAATTGACGGTCTGTTTGGGATAGCACCACATTTCAGCAAGCTCATTTTGCGTATATTGGCTGTCGGATTCGTAAATCGTGTACAGTACCCAGAAGGCTGGATCCGAAAGGCCGTGACGGGAAGCGTAGAGATGATACTGCTCATCCAGCCTTTTTGCGATCTGGTTCAATTCTGCGTTTAGTTCTTTAATTTTGCGATCCATAAAAATCCCCTTTGTGTGAATGGCAGTGGTTGTGAAATAAAAATTAAAATCCAATATCGGACTTTTAGCAGTATAAGTCCAATATTGGACTTTGTCAAGGGGCAGATGAATTTTGGAGATAGCGGAGAGTACCGACCTGTCCATTACTTCATATAATACAGTAAAAGCGAAGAGGTTATGAACATGAAAATATGTCTGGATGCCGGTCATTTCGGCAAGTATAATAAGAGTCCGGCAGATGCCCGGTATTACGAGTCGCAGATTATGTGGAAACTTCATTTAAAACAGAAACAGTATCTGGAGGCGTATGGAATTCAGGTTGTCACCACCCGTTCCAGCCAGGAGGCTGACCGGAAACTGTATGACAGGGGTGCGGCTGCGGCTGGCTGCGACTTGTTTCTCTCTGACCATTCCAACGCCGTAGGAACCAGCGTGAACAACAGTATCGATTATCCGGCAGCCTACTGTGCCATCAATGGAAGCGCAGACGGAATCGGCATGGCGCTGGCTCAGTGCGTGGAGGTTGTGATGGGAACGAGACAGGAGGCAAGGATCGAGCACAGGAGAGGCGAGCGCGGGGATTATTACGGCGTCCTGAGAGGGGCGACAGCGGCAGGCGTGCCGGGACTGATTCTGGAACATTCCTTCCACACCAATCTGGAGATTGCCCGATGGCTTTTGGACGAGACGAATCTGGACCGCCTTGCCAGAGCAGAAGCCGACACCATTGCCTTATACTACAATATTTCTGAGCCGCTGCCTGGAAAAAAGACTGGCTGGAAGGAAGAAGACGGGGGCTGGCGATTCTATTTGGGGGATACCGGAAAACCAGTGACAAATGCCTGGTACAAAGACGGGGAGGACTGGTATTGGTTTAATGAGAATGGAATGATGGTCCATGACACCTGGAAGACCGACTCCAAGGGGATCTGGTACTACCTGGGAAGCACAGGGGCAATGGAGAAAGATGAGTGGGTTGTCTGGAAAAATGAACTGTACCGGGTGGATAAGGATGGAAAAATGTTTGAAGGCGAGCTGGAATTGGCGACGGACAGCAAAGGAGCATTTCAGATCGAGGAAGCGACAGAGAAAAATTAGTTACGTCTTGCCAAGGGCCGGCCTTTTCGCTACAATAGAGAAAACAGCAAGAAAAGGCGGCGTCAGTGTGCAGAGGCAATCGCCGCCAAAAGGAGAACATACTTATGAAGAAAAATATCATTGTCGGCCAGTCCGGCGGCCCAACTGCGGTAATCAATGCCAGTCTGTGGGGAGTCGTAAAAGAGGGGCTTGCCCACAGAGAAGAGATTGGGAAAGTATATGGGATGGTCCACGGGATAGAAGGCTTTATGGCAGGGCGGTATCTGGATCTGTCTGCCATGGAGGAAGAGGAGCTGGATTTGATGAAAATGACTCCTGCCGCCTACCTGGGATCCTGCCGCTATAAACTTCCGGAAGATCTGAGCGATATCTGCTACCGGGAATTATTTGAAAAGTTCCGTCAGATGGACATCGGATATTTCTTTTATATAGGCGGAAACGACTCCATGGATACGGTCAGCAAGCTGGCGCGCTATGCCGATTCCAACGGAATCGATATTAAGGTGGTGGGAATTCCCAAGACCATTGACAATGACCTGATCCTGACGGATCATACTCCGGGATATGGAAGCGCAGCAAAGTATGTGGCCTCCACGGTAAGGGAGATCGTGCTGGATTCTTCCGTTTACCAGCAGAAGGCGGTTACAATCGTTGAACTGATGGGCCGTCACGCCGGCTGGCTGACGGCTGCCAGTGTTCTGGCCAGGAAACATCCGGGAGACAATCCTCTGCTGATTTACCTGCCGGAAATGGATTTCGATATGGAGCAGTTTGCACATGATGTGGAGGCGGCTCTGGAGAAACAGCCCAATGTCATTATCTGTATTTCCGAGGGAATTTCTGATGCCAGAGGCCAGTTTATCTGCGAGTACGCAGATGCGGCCCGCCTGGACACCTTTGGACACAAAATGCTGGCAGGCTGCGGAAAAGTTCTGGAAAACTTTGTGCGGGACCGGTTCGGCGTGAAGGCCCGCTCGGTAGAATTGAATGTCAATCAGAGATGTTCCGGCATGATGGCCTCTGAGACGGATATCGAGGAAGCGGCTATGGCCGGATCCTGGGGCGTAAAGGCAGCTCTTGAGGGGGCTACTGGCATTATGGCGGCGTTTTTCAGAAAGAACAGCTCTCCCTACGAGATTGAGTGCCGTGGTGTCGATGTAAGTCTCGTCTGCAATCAGGAAAAGAAGTTTCCGGAGGAATGGATCACTGAGCACGGAACGGATATTGGGGAAGGTTTTCTGGATTACGTTCTCCCTTTGATCCAGGGGGAGCCGGAACGGAAGATGGAAAACGGTATGCCTGTCTACGCTTACAGGAAAGCAGACTGAAACAGAAAAATCTAGGAAAGAATCCTTTACAAGACTGATAGTTTTGTTATATACTAAAAGCTGCAGGCAGCAGACCTGACAATATTTTTACAAAAAAGGATGGATATTCAGATGGCAATTTTAGAGACCTGGAGAAACCTTGCCTACGGCGATGGATTAGATAATAAAAAAAGAGAAGAGCTGTGGAGCAGTTATTTTGCAATTGAAAAGGGGATTTATGAGCAGATCCTCTCCAATCCCACAGAAGTGATTACCGGGACTGTGAAAGAACTGGCAGAGAAATACAATACGGAAATTCTGATAATGACCGGTTTTCTCGATGGCATTAACGAGAGCTTGAAAGGGTATGAGAACCCTATTGACACCATGGAGGAGGATACGGAGGTTCGCATTGAGATTGATCCGGAAAAGCTGTACTACAACATGGTAGAGGCAAAGGCTAACTGGCTGTACGAGCTGCCTCAGTGGGATACGATCCTTTCCGAAGAGCGCAGAAAGGAATTGTACAAGGAGCAGAAGGCTTCCGGCACGATCCGCAAAGAAAGAAAGATCTATCCCAATGATCCATGTCCCTGCGGAAGCGGAAAAAAATATAAAAAGTGCTGCGGAAGAAATGCGTAAGTGATCTGAAAATGTGTCTGGCACGGATTTCGGAGAGCTGCAGCGTCAGGTACCAGCCCGGGAGGAAGCTCTCGGGCTGATTTGTGTGAAAGGAGACAGGGATGGATGCATATACCGGCTTTGCCGAAGTCTATGATCTGTTTATGGACAATATCCCTTATGAAGAATGGTGCGGCTATGTGACCGGCCTGCTGAGAGAGAGGGGAATTGAGGACGGACTGGTTCTGGATCTGGGCTGCGGTACAGGGACTCTTACGGAGTTGTTGGCCCAAAAAGGCTATGACATGATTGGGGTGGACAATGCAGAAGATATGTTGGAAATCGCTCTGGAAAAGAAACTGAAAAGCGGCAGCGATATCCTCTATCTGCTCCAGGACATGAGAGAGTTTGAACTGTACGGGACCGTAGCTGCAGTGGTCTGCATCTGCGATTCGATCAATTATATCTTAGAATATGAAGATCTGGTACAGGTATTCCGCCTGGTGAACAACTATCTGGATCCGGGAGGAGTCTTCATCTTCGACCTGAACACAGAGTACAAATACCGGGAAATTTTAGGGGACGCTACCATTGCTGAGAACAGGGATGAGAGCAGTTTTATCTGGGAAAACGATTATGATGAGGAAACACGGATCAATGAGTACGATCTGACTCTGTTTATACGGGAAGAAAACGGCGGAGGGCTGTTCCGCAGATATGAGGAGACTCACTTCCAGAAGGCCTATACCCTGGATGAGGTGAGCCGGGCGCTGAAGGAAGCCGGTCTGTTGGTGGAAGCCTGTTACGACGCCTTTACCAGAGAGCCGCCAAAGAAAGACAGTGAGAGAGTGTATTTTGTGGCGAGGGAACAGGGAAAATAGGCACTTACAAAGAGAAAGGAGCATATGATGGGCGATTATATTATAAGAGCGACAGCAGCGGGAGGCCAGATACGGGCATTCGCTTCGACTACCAGAGAGCTGGCAGAGGAGGCCCGCAGAGCTCACAATACCAGCCCGGTGGCGACAGCGGCTCTGGGCCGTCTTCTGACTGCCGCCGGGATGATGGGGATTACCATGAAAGGGGAAGACGATCTGCTGACCATAAAGATTCAGGGAGACGGTCCCATAGGAGGACTGACCGTCACCGCGGATTCGGCGGGAAATGTCAAGGGATATGTCTTCAACCCGGACGTTATGCTTCCCCCAAATGAGAAAGGGAAGCTGGACGTAGGCGGAGCGCTGGGCGTCGGTGTGCTGAGCGTCATAAAAGATATCGGGCTGAAGGAACCCTATGTGGGGCAGACGATCCTGGTTACCGGGGAGATCGCAGAGGATCTGACCTATTATTATGCCACATCGGAACAGACGCCGTCTTCCATAGCCCTTGGCGTGCTTATGAATAAAAACAATACGGTCCGTCAGGCCGGCGGCTTTATGATCCAGATGATGCCGGGAGCGTCGGATGAGATTATTGACAGACTGGAGGCCAGACTGAAGGAGATCACCTCCATCACCGCCCTGCTGGACGAGGGAAATACTCCGGAGATGGTTTTGGACCACATTTTAGGCGATATGGATCTGGAGATCAATGAGAAGATTTCCACCAGATTTTACTGTAACTGCAGCAAAGAGAGGGTAGAAAAGGCTCTGATCAGCACCGGGAAAAAGGAACTTCAGGAAATGATCGATGATGGAAAAACGATAGAAGTCAACTGCCATTTTTGCAACAGAAGTTACAGCTTTTCCGTGGAAGAACTGGAAGAACTTTTAGCCAGGGCAGTCCGGCCTTAAGTATATCCTTTGCAAAGCATTGTAAACAAAAAGAGCCAGCTTTTACGGCTGGCTCTTATTTGTAATCATTAAATCCAATATAACTTTAATTCAATAACATCAAAAATGATATATGATTGAAAAAGGTACACTGCTGACTAGATGATTATAATTTGGTAACGTTGGTTGCCTGCGGTCCTTTTGCTCCGTTGACTACGTCAAATTCTACCTGAGCGCCTTCGTCCAGAGATTTGAAGCCTTCCATATTTAATCCGGAGTAATGAACGAAAACGTCATTGCCCTGCTCGTCGGAAATGAATCCGTAGCCCTTCTGGTTGTTGAACCACTTAACTGTACCTTTCATTATGATACCTCCAAAAAATTAAAAAAAAATTCTGTTGTGAGTCATTTCACAACTGCCCTTAGAATAGCATAGTTTGCCATTACTGTCAAATGGTTTTCGAGTAAAATTTTGGGAAAAATCCTGTCGGATTTAAGCGCTGCGGCCGGGTGTGAATTGAAAAGATGATTTGCATTTTGAAACGAACATTGGTATAATGTGATTGTTTCAGTTTACAGAATTGAGGAATATACCATGAAGGCTGTTAATATTATAAGACATTTTATTACGATTACAGAACATAAGCTCCTGGTGATGAGCCACTGCTTTCAGGTGGGGCTGTACAGGCAGGGACTTCTCCATGACCTTTCCAAGTACAGTCCGGAAGAGTTTTTTACCGGCGTCCGATTCTATCAGGGAAACCGCAGCCCCAATGCGGCAGAACGGGAAATACTGGGGTTTTCCAAAGCGTGGCTTCATCACAAAGGACGAAATAAGCACCATTATGAATACTGGATCGACATATCAAAAAACAAAGAAGAGGGGCTGGTGGGAAATAAAATGCCTCTCCGATATGTGATTGAGATGGTTATGGACCGGATTGCCGCCTGTAAAGTGTATCGCGGAAAGGACTATACGGACGGAGCGGCGTGGGAGTACTACGAAAAGACCAGAAAGTACGTTACCATGCATCCGGAAACCAGGGCCCTTCTGGAGCGGCTGCTGTGGATGCTGAAGAAAAAGGGAGAAAAAAAGACATTTGCTTATATCAGAAAGCTCCTGAAAAAAGGGTATTATTAATGAAATGAAAAGCTGTCTGCAGATACATCCGGGTTCGATGTGTCTGTCAGGCAGCTTTCGTGCTATGGTGCCGCCTTTAAGCCTTTTGGGCAAAAGAAGGTCAGCACGCCTTGCAGGTAGTTTTGGGAAAAGTCCGGGTTTTGAAACAGCGCCGGGTCGTATGGGATATAAGACTGTTTGTCTTTGAAGTTGTGTTTCAATACAGGAGTTTCCGCCGGACATGTCAGGGGAAGAAAGAGGCCCAAGCGGCGAACGTAGCAGGTGGAAGGCGTGGCCTTTTTTCGCGCCGTTCGATCCACAAAATCCCCGATGCTTTTATGGATGGCCGTATCTTCAGCAGGGAGGTAATAGTAATTTTGATAGTCAGGGTAAAACAGCTTCAGCTCGCTATCCGTGAGCGCAACGGTGCAGGTCAGATGATTCCGGATCCCCTCCAACTGAAAGGGGCCGCTGGACGCAGACCATTCAACCGGAATCTGAATCGGGCTTTCGTATATAAGAGACAGGAGCGGCTCCGGATTGCCGAAAATATCGCATACAGTTCGGGTTGACTGAGCCGTAAGGACGAAATGTCCCTCCAGCATATCGCAGTAACTGAGGATCGGAAGAATCAGGGGCATTCCTTTTAAATCTTCTTCATTGTGAAGAATCAGCATTTTATAGAGAAAAGGATTTTTTTCTGCCAGATAGTCATAGTACACCTGGATTAGCTGGCCGCCGCTGTAAGGATCTTCACGAAAGATTCCCAGAAACCGCTCAATCGCCTTCTGCTTCATGCTTTCTAATCCCAGGAGTGTTCGGTAAGGCTGAATCTTTCGATAAATATCAATGCTTGTTACGCCGGAAAAATCATAAGAAAGTCCCAGATGACGGCAGCGCTTCAGTACAAAGGGGAGATCGAACCGGTCCCCGTTAAAGTGAATCAGGACAGAATAATCCCGGAGAAAAGTGAAAAATGCATCTAAAAGCTCCGGTTCAGAATCGGGAGTATCGGCAAACCATTGAATCAGATGCCAATTGTCATCCCGGTGATAAGCGCAGCCGATCAGATAAAGGGAGGCGGTATCGCCAGAGAAGCCGGTAGTCTCGATGTCAAAAAAGAGAAGCTGAGATAGGGGCCCCAGACGTTCTAAAGGGTAGGTGTCCGGCAGATCGGCAGTATGTTGAATGGTAATCATGGAAAGCGCCTCCTGGTAATTTGAGGCGTATCAAAACGCCCTGTGATAGCTGCAATTATAGCGGATAAAGAAGGAAAAAGTCAACTGCAATGAACCTTTGTTCGATTCGTGTTGCAATAGATTTCGGGGTATGATATGATGATGCCAGAGCCAAAAGCCCAGAGAGAATTCGGGTGTTATGGGTCAAATGTCCAGCATTGAGAGACAAGGAGAGCATATGATTTCATATATTAAGGGTCCTCTTACGGAAATCCGTGGGGATATGATTGTAATAGAAGCCGGTCCGGTGGGTCTGGAAGTCCGGGTCCCTCTTTCCCTTTTGGATGAACTGCCGAAGGTGGGAGAAGAAGTAAAGATTTATACATATTTTCAGGTGCGGGAGGACTCCATGAGTCTGTACGGATTTCTCAGCCGCCAGGACAGAGAGATGTTTCAGCAGCTTCTGGGGGTCAACGGTGTAGGGCCTAAGGGGGCTCTGGGAATCCTGTCGGCTCTCAGGCCTGATGATCTCAGACTGGCGATCCTTTCCGGGGATGCCAAGGCAATCTCCCGCGCTCCGGGAATCGGAGTCAAGACGGCTCAGAGAGTGATTCTGGATCTGAAGGACAAAGTATCGGCCGACGATATTTTAAGTTCAGTGGCAGAGGACGGCGAAAGCAGCGGGGATATTTCCTGGCAGGGAAGCGGAGGAGATGCAGTAAAAGAGGCCATTCAGGCCCTGGTAGCCCTGGGCTATACCAATGCAGAGGCCGCCAGGGCGGTTTGCAGGACAGAGGTAACAGACACAATGACGGCAGAGGAGATCTTAAAGGCATCTCTGCGCCATTTATCGTTTTTATAGAGGGAAAAGTCAATGGAACGCAGAATCATTACGACAGAGGCGACGGAAGAAGATAAAAAAATAGAGACCAGTCTGCGCCCGCAGTTTTTAGCAGAGTATATCGGACAGGAGAAGATTAAAGAGACTCTGAAAGTATATATAGACGCGGCCAAGTCGCGGGGGGAGGCCCTGGACCATGTTCTGTTTTATGGGCCGCCCGGTCTTGGAAAGACGACTCTGGCCGGAATTATTGCCAGAGAGATGGGGACCAATATCAAAGTGACCTCTGGTCCGGCGATTGAGAAGCCCGGGGAGATGGCCGCCATTTTAAATAATCTCCAGGAGGGAGATGTCCTTTTTGTGGACGAGATTCATCGTCTCAACCGCCAGGTAGAGGAGGTCCTTTACCCGGCGATGGAGGATTATGCCATTGATATTATGCTGGGAAAAGATTCATCAGCCAGGTCAATTCGGCTGGAACTGCCTAAGTTCACTCTGGTGGGGGCGACGACCCGGGCAGGACTTCTGACGGCTCCTCTCAGGGATCGCTTCGGCGTTGTCCAGCGTCTGGAATTTTACACGACCAGAGAACTGACCTCCATTGTCCTTCGGTCTGCTGTTTCCCTGGGCGTAGAGATTGACAGGGAGGGAGCTGTTGAGATTGCCAGACGTTCCAGAGGTACGCCTCGTCTGGCGAACCGTCTGCTGAAAAGAGTCAGGGATTTCGCCCAGGTCAAGTACGATGGAAAGATTACAAAGGAAGTGGCAGATTTCGCGCTGGATATTCTGGATGTTGACAAATTAGGACTGGATCAGAATGACCGGAATATCCTGCTGTTTATTATCGAAAAATTTGGCGGAGGTCCGGTGGGGCTGGATACCCTGGCGGCGGCTCTGGGGGAGGATGCAGGAACTCTGGAGGACGTGTATGAGCCCTACCTTCTGATGAATGGCCTCATCAACCGCACTCCAAGAGGCCGCATGGCCACTGACAATGCCTACCGCCATCTGGGAATTCCCAGAGAACAGGGGTGAGAAAAACAGCTTTCCAGTCCCAGGGGAGCTGTGGTATAATATCTGCGATGGCAATGAGCAGTGTGCCCGGAGATAATAGGTGGTCTGGGCTGCGTTTACGCAGAAGCTGACCACCTATTATCTCCGGGCATAGGGCGAAAGCCCGTAAGCGAGATGAAGCGAAGCGGAATCGAGCATCGCTGCTCATAGAACCTAGAAGCATGATACCTGTGCATACCGGTTTCTGCGTCCACCGCAGAAATCCGGGCGCTGGGTTCCGCCGGAGGCTGCCGTGCCACGGAGGAAATGTGGCCAAATTTTAACTACAGGAGAATGAAAATGATGGATTCCAAGAATTACGCGGAAGTATTAATAGATGGCAATGTTTATACTCTGGCAGGTACAGAGGAGAAGAGCTATTTTCAGAAAGTAGCCGGATATATTAATGATAAGATCGAAAAGCTGCGGGAACAGCCTGGCTTTGGAAAACAGAGCGCAGATTATCAGAGAGTTATGATTGAGCTGAACATGGCGGATGATTACTTTAAAGCCCTGGACCAGGTAAGTGCGATGGAGCATCAGAAAAATGAGATGGAGCGGGAGATTTACAGTCTGAAGCATGAACTGGTAAGCACACAGATGAAGTTAGAATCAGCTTTGAGAACTCTGGATGCCTTGCAGAAAGAGCAGTCCTTGTATCAGGAAGAGAAAGAACAGCCGGAAATTCCGGAGGCTGATACAGCAGAGAAGGAGGGGCCTTCCGGCGATGAAGCGGAGGACAGCAGAGAGGCTGAACCGGCAGTGCCTCCGGTTCGTCCGTCCCAGAAAGGCGGCCACGGAGTAAGGCGCGGGGGAAAAAGATAATAGGTTTTGGATGGGGGCTGCTGCAGAAGGAAAGGAGAAAAGGCTTCATTTTGCAGCGGCCCTCCTAATTATGGCGGTACTGCCGGCAACTAGGGAAACATGAATGGGAAGGAAGAAAAATTCGGTGAAAAATCAGAACAGAGCAGAACTTTTGGCTCCAGCAGGAAGTTTTGACAGTATGAGGGCGGCAATAGCGGCCGGAGCGGATGCCGTTTATATGGGAGGCAGCCGGTTTGGCGCAAGGGCATATGCGGATAATCCCGATGAGCAAGGATTTCTGGAGGCCGTTGATTATGCCCATCTGCACGGATGCAAACTGTATATGACGGTCAATACTTTAATGAAGGAAGATGAGATGAAGGAGCTGTACGGATACCTGGCCCCCTGCTATGAGCGGGGGCTGGATGCGGTCATTGTCCAGGATCTGGGAGTACTGTTCTTTATAAAAGAGCATTTTCCGGGCCTTTCGATTCATGCCAGCACGCAGATGACCATAACAGGGGCCTACGGGGCAAAAGCCCTGGCAGAGCTGGGGGCAGAGAGGATCGTGACTGCCAGGGAACTTTCTCTGGAGGAGATCAGACAGATCCATCAGGAAGTACCTGTGGAAATAGAGAGCTTTGTACACGGGGCCTTATGTTACTGCTATTCCGGTCAATGCCTGATGAGCAGCCTGATCGGAGGGCGGAGCGGCAACAGAGGGCGCTGCGCTCAGCCCTGCCGTCTGCCTTACGAAGTAAAAAGAGGGTCCAGGACGTTAAACTCTAAAAAGGAGTCTTACGTACTGAATCTGAAGGATCTGTGTACCCTGGATTTGATTCCTGATATGCTGGAGGCCGGGGTCTACTCTATGAAGATTGAGGGGAGAATGAAAAGCCCCAGATATACCGCCGGTGTGGTCAGCGTATACCGCAAATACCTGGACCGGTATCTGAAGAACGGGAGAAAAGGATGGAAGGTGGACCCCGAAGATAAAAAACTTCTGCTGGATCTTTTTGACCGGGGCGGCTTTTCAGAGGGATATTACAGACACCATAATGGGAGAAACATGGTGGCCCTGGAGGAAAAGCCGGCTTTCCGCCAAACCAATCAGAAATTGTTTGAAGAACTGGACCAAAAATACGTTCAGACAGAAAAGCAGGAGCCGGTCAGAGGGGTGCTGACGCTGAGAGAGGGACAGCCAGCCAGCCTGACCTTGACCTGCCAAACCGGAGGAAGGACGGTGTCCGTTGAGGTGAGCGGCGGCGCTGTACAAAAGGCCCAGAACCAGCCTGTAACGGCGGAGAAAGCTGAAAAGCAGGTGAAAAAAACAGGGGGAACGCCGTTCTATTTTGAGGATCTGAGAACAGAGCTGGCGGGAGATGTTTTTATTCCGGTGCAGGCGCTGAATGAACTTAGGAGAAATGCCCTGGACGCTCTGGAAAAAGAAATTTTGGCCCTGTATACCAGAAAAATCGCGGCGGAAGCAGAAACTTTGGAGTCCGGCTTTGCTGTCAGCCAGAAATTGCCGGCAGAGGGGCCGCTCAGACTGGCCGTATCAGTGGAAGAGCCGGAACAACTCCAGGCCCTTCTTTCCCACCGGAGACTGGCAGAGCTGACCGGCAGCGGCCGGCAAAAGGGAGGAATTGTCCTCTCAGAAATTGCCATTGACGGGGGAAAGATTCATGGGGACATGTGGAGAGAGGCTGCCGCAGCTATCCATGAAAAAGGCCTGTCCTGTCTTCTGATCCTTCCTCATATTTTCAGGGAAGAGGCAATCAGGTATTTTGAGGAAAATCTGGGCAGATTAAAGGAAGCGGGGTTTGACGGTATCCTTGTGCGGTCACTGGAGGAACCCATGTGGCTGCGGGAAAAAGGGATCAGTCTTCCGCAAGTGTTTGATGATACCATGTATTCCTGGAACAGAATGGCTCTTGCACAGATGCGGCAGATGGGCGCAGACCGGATCACCATCCCGCTGGAGTTAAACAGCCGGGAGATCGAAACCGTTTATCAGGGAGATCAGAATGCTGAACTGGTGGTATATGGGCATTTACCCATGATGGTTTCTGCACAATGTGTGAAAAAGACGGTATCTGGCTGCGATAAGAAACCGGAGATCCTCAGAATGAAAGACCGAACCGGAAAACTCCTTCCGGTAAAAAACCACTGTGTCTTCTGCTATAATACGATCTACAATCCCAGCCCGCTTTCCCTGCTTCAGGAGGAAAAAACAGTCAGGGGTCTGGGAATCAGAAATCTGCGGATGAAGTTTACGATTGAAGACGGGAAAGAGGTAAATGCGATTCTTACGGCATTTTATGACAGGTGGAATCCGGACGGAGAGCCCTCCGGGGACGGCGAAGGCTTCCGAGATTTTACCAGAGGACATTTTCGCCGCGGCGTAGAATAGAGGTTGGATATATGACGAACCTGATAATAGAAGTTTCTAAATATCTGATGATTCTTTTGATGGCTTGCTATACGTATTTTAATTTTCGCTTCTTTTCTTACAGGGAACTGGAAGAAAAGAAGGCAGTGTGCGGCCGCCAGATCCAGGCGATGTTTCTGATCCATCTCCTGGCATTTCTGGTCATTTATCTAAAAACTCAGAGACCGGAAATGATTGCCTTCTATCTTGTGCAGGTCGCCTTTTTCGTTGGATATATCTGGGGATTTCGCCTGCTGTACCGCAATGTGTCCCGCCTTCTGGTCAACAATACAGCGATGCTTCTGTGTGTGGGATTTATTATGCTGACCAGGCTGTCCCTGGAAAAAGACAGGGACTGGGCAGTCAGGCAGTTTATCTTTGTAGTGGCGGCAGCCGTGCTGACCTGGATAATCCCCTATGTCATTGACCGGGTGTGGCAGCTTGCCAAAGTTCCGTGGATCTATGGTCTGGGAGGACTGATTCTCCTTATCGCAGTCTGGATCGGAGGAAATACCAGTTATGGCGCCCAGCTATCTTTGGGATTGGGGAATTTTTCTTTCCAGCCGTCGGAATTTGTGAAAATTTCCTTTGTATTTTTTGTGGCTGCAATGTTTTACCAATCCGTAAGCTTTAAAAATGTTTGTCTGACCACGGCAGTGGCGGCGGCTCATGTTCTGGTCCTGGTGGCGTCCAGGGATCTGGGGAGTGCGCTGATCTTTTTTGTGACTTATATTTTTATGCTGTTTGTGGCAACTTCCAACTGGCTGTACCTGGGAGCGGGGATTTTAAGCGGATCTGCTGCTTCTGTACTGGCTTACCGGCTGTTTTCTCACGTGCAGATCCGGGTGGAGGCATGGCTGAATCCCTGGGCGGATATTGACAACAGGGGGTATCAGATTACCCAGTCTCTGTTTGCAATCGGCACGGGCGGCTGGTTCGGGCTGGGGCTGTTTCAGGGGATGCCGGGAAATATCCCTGTGGTAGAAAAAGACTTTATTTTTGCCGCTATCTCAGAAGAAATGGGAGGGATTTTTGCAGTCTGCGTTGTGCTGATCTGTCTGGGCTGTTTTATTCAGTTTATGATGATTGCGGGGAAAATGCAGGCGTCTTTTTACAAACTGATTGCCTTTGGACTGGGAATGGTCTATATTGTCCAGGTTCTTTTGAATATAGGAGGCGTGGTAAAATTCATTCCCTCCACAGGAGTTACTCTGCCCTTTGTCAGTTATGGCGGAAGCTCTATTTTCAGCACATTTATTCTGTTTAATGTGATTCAGGGGCTTTATATTTTAAAGCGCAATGAAGAGGAAGAACATGAAAGATAAACAAAAAAGTACAAAGTCCGGATCTAATAAAAACATCTTGCTTGTAACGTATTTGATAGGGGCTGTCTTTGCGCTTCTGGTAGTATATTTTGTCTGGTTTATGCAGGCGGAGAGCGAAGATGTGATTAACAATCCCTATAATGGCAGGCTGGCTCAGTTTTCAGAGAGGGTTGTCAGAGGAGACATCCTCAGCAACGATGGGCGCATTTTGGCAGAAACAGTGAAAGGGGAAGACGGAAGCGAAATCCGTTCCTATCCGTATGGCCCGCTTTTCTGTCATGTGGTGGGCTGGTCCACGAAAGGAAAGACCGGATTGGAATCTTTGGCGGATTTTTACTTATTGTCCTCTCATATTAATCTGGGTGAAAAGATTATGCAGGAGATCATGGATGAAAAAAATCCCGGAGACCACGTGGTGACAACGTTGGACATTGAACTGCAGCAGGCGGCATACGACGCCCTTGGGGACCGCCGGGGCGCCGTAGTTGCAATGGAACCCAGTACAGGAAAAATTCTGGCTATGGTTTCCAAACCAGATTTTGATCCGAACCAGATCGATACCCTTTGGGACAGCCTGGTGAGCGGAAGCTCGGAGGAGGGGCTGTTGCTGAACCGGGCTACTCAGGGGCTTTATCCTCCGGGATCCACCTTTAAGATCGTTACGGCTCTGGAGCAGATCAGGGAACATCCGGAGGACTATAATGCCTATGAGTTCGACTGTGCAGGCGTATACCGAAACGGAGATTATTCCATCCGCTGTTACCACAGCAATGTACACGGGCATCAGGATCTCACCCAGGCCTTTGCCAATTCCTGCAACGGGGCTTTTGCCAATCTGGGTCTTTACCTGGATCACGGAAAGATGAGGGGGCTTGCAGAACAGCTTCTGTTTAATCAGGAACTGCCATTGTCCCTTCCGTACAGCAAGAGTTCTTATACCATGGGGAGCGATCCGGAGACATGGGAGGTGCTTCAGACTTCAATCGGGCAGGGAAGCACTCAGATGTCGCCGATCCATAATCTTATGATCACAGCGGCCATTGCAAACGACGGCGTTCTGATGAAGCCGTATCTGATTGATTGTGTGACGAATGCAAAAGGAGAGGAGACAGAGCGTTTCTCCCCACAGGAATACGGCAGTCTGATGACGGCGGAGGAAGCTGAAAAGCTGACGGTTATGATGGAAGCTGTAGTGGCAGAAGGAACCGCATCTGCCTTGCAGACGGATGCTTACCAGGCAGCGGGAAAGACAGGTTCTGCGGAGTTTGAGACAGGAAAAGAAAGCCATGCCTGGTTTACAGGCTTTGCCCCTGCAGATAATCCCCAGATAGCAGTTACGGTAATTGTGGAAGAGGGCGGTTCAGGAGGCCGGGAGGCGGCTCCTATCGCCAGAGCAGTGATGGACGCATATTTTAATGAAAAAGTCTTTTAATCCCCCATCTGAGATGGGGGAACAGGCAAAGCTGTAGCGTTGCCCAGAGTATTAAAAACTCCTATGTT
>CAJFOF010000084.1 GCA_904395885.1 uncultured Lachnospiraceae bacterium | reverse complement strand
GGCAGTCCAGCTCATACATTTAGCCTGTCCAATATCCAAAAGGCCCGGAGAGCAAGCTCCCCGTTCCATTTGGCTGCTGGACAGGACTTTCATTGTAAATGCTTACAAAATTATGAAAAAAGGGCTTGAATATTCCAGGTGGATGTTGTATAGTATTGAGTAAGAAAATCAAAGGGTGAGCGGGTTTTAACCGAGATTGTAAGCGCTTACAAAAAATAAGTAATTATGGAGGTTATCAGGATGAGTGGTAATGTAAAAGAGACAGTTATCCAGTTCGGCGAAGGTGGATTCCTGCGGGGGTTTGTAGATTATTTCTTCCACAAGCTTCAGGAGAAGGGGCTATATGACGGTAAAATTGTAGTAGTGCAGCCGATCGAAAAAGGTATGTGCCAGATGTTGGCTGACCAGAATTGTGAATACAATCTGTTCCTGCGTGGCATTAATAACGGGCAGGTGGTAAATGAGCATACTCATGTTACTTCCATTTCGAGAGCATTAAATCCCTATACTCAGGATGAGGACTATATCGCTCTGGCTACTAGTCCTGATCTGAGGGTGCTGGTTTCCAATACCACTGAGGCTGGTATCGAATATCTGGGGACAGAGAAGCTGACAGATACTCCGCCAAAGTCTTACCCTGCAAAACTGACTCAGTTTTTATATAAGCGGTTCCAGGCAGGTCTGAAGGGTCTGATCCTGCTTCCCTGCGAGTTGATTGATAATAATGGTGATAACCTGAAAGCATGTGTATTAAAATATGCAGATCTCTGGGAATTGGGCGATGAGTTCAAGACCTGGGTAAATACGGAAAATGATTTCTGCAATACCCTGGTAGACCGCATCGTTACCGGCTATCCGAGAGATGAGGTAGAAGAGCTGACCAAGCAGCTTGGGTACACAGATAATCTGATTGATACCGCTGAGATTTTCCATCTCTGGGTCATTCAGGGAAATCATGAAGATGAACTGCCATTTAACAAAGCCGGCTACAACATCGTTTGGACCGATGATGTGAAGCCCTACAAGAAGAGAAAGGTACGTATCCTGAACGGCGGCCATACTTCTATGGTATTAGGCGCTTATATGTATGGATTGAATACTGTAGGCGACTGCATGAAGGACAAGACTGTCAGTGCATTTTTAAAGAAATGCCTGTTTGATGAAATTGTTCCGACACTTGGAAATTCTGAGACGGATATTCAGTTTGCCAAGGATGTACTGGAACGCTTCAGCAATCCATTTATCAAACATCAGCTTTTAAGCATTGCACTAAACTCTGTAAGCAAATTCCAGGTACGTGTTCTTCCTACTATCCTGGAGTATAAGGAGAAATTCGGCAAGTATCCGGAGGCTCTGACTTTCTCTATGGCTGCACTGATTGCCTTCTATAGAACGGATAAGGCAAACGACGGTGCCGAAATTATGGAGTATATGAAGGATGCCTCTGTAGAAGATATCATGAAGAGAGAGGACTACTGGCATGCTGACCTGACGGAGATGATTCCCAAGGTAAAAGAGTACTATGACCTGATCGAAAGAGAAGGAATGGAAGAGGCATATAAGATCGTTCTTGCAAAATAGCCCACTGCCAAATTCGTTAAATAATATATCTTCCTAAAAGAGAGAAACCCGTGACGGCAAACAGATTCCGCTTCGGGTTTCTTTCTTTTTGTTGTTTTCAGCCGACAGTATTTTATGTATAATAGCAGTTAGATACTGACACCGAGAGGAAAAACGAAAGGGGAATAACATATGTACCGCTTGGGGATTGACTTGGGAGGAACCAATATCGCAGTAGGCCTGGTAGATGAAAATTGGAAAATTACAATGAAAACTTCTATTCCGACCTGCCTGCCACAGGAACCGGAAGCATTGGCAGACAGAATTGGGAGATTTGTAATAAAAACCATCGAGGAAGCGCAGATTCCAATGGAGGAAATTGAGTCTGGGGGAATCGGAATCCCCGGAACAGTGATCCCGGAAAACGGCATGGTAGAGTATGCCAATAATCTGAGGTTTCTCCATGTGCCGTTTTTGAAGATGATTCAAAAATACTTTCCATTTCCAATTGCAGGAGCCAATGACGCCAAAGCGGCGGCTTGGGGAGAGTACCTGGCCGGTGCAGGGAGAGGGGCATCTTCGATGATCATGGAGACTCTGGGCACTGGAATCGGTGGCGCATTGATCGTTGATGGAAAAATGATAGACGGATTTCAATATGGAGCTGGCGAAATAGGCCACATGGTGATACAGAGAAATGGCAGGAAATGTACCTGTGGCAGAAGAGGGTGTTTTGAGGCATATGCATCTGCCTCAGCTCTGTCGGAAGATGGGAAAAAAGCCGCTGAAGAAAAACCGGATTCTCTGCTGGCTGCCAAATGCGGCGGAAAACCTGAGATGGTGGACGGAAAAATGATATTTGAAGCTGCAGGTGAGGGGGATGAGACGGCGGAGAGAGTGCTCGCTGATTTTATCGGTTATCTGGCGGAAGGAACGGCCAATCTGATCAACATTTTTCAGCCGGAGATATTCTGCATAGGCGGAGGATTGAGCGGGGCGGGAGAGACCCTGCTGATACCGCTGCGGGAAGCTGTGGAACCTCTGATTTATTCAAGAGAATCGGAAAAAAGCACCAGGATCGTGTGCGCCTGCCTGGGAAATGATGCGGGGATTATAGGTGCGGCTCTGTATCAGGGAGTCAAAGAATGACCGGTCAGGGCCAATATTTGACGGGATGCCGGATCGCCTGGGACAGAAAGCGTATCATCTGATATAGTAAGGTTAAGGAGGAAACTGATATGCGGGTGATATGGGAACAGGCAGATTTACCGGAAGCTGAGATTATAGTGCGGGGACGCCTGGATGATAAGAAAACAGCAGAGCTGCTGGTGACGCTTCAAAGCTTGGCAGGTGCCGATAAGGAGACCGGGCACAGGATTTTTTTGTACCGCGACGGCAGAGAATTTTTGTGCGAGACGGCTTCTATCTGGTTTTTTGAAACTCAAAATGGGAAAATATACGCCAGAGGACCTGAGAAAGAAGAGGGAGAGACCCGATATAAGCTGTACGAATTGGCAGAATTGCTGGAACCCAACGGTTTTATCCAGATCAATAAGGGAACCCTAGTGAATATACGGTTTGTAATGGCTGTTGAGGCCGGATTTAGCGGAAACTACACTGCCTTTTTGAAAGGCGGGGGGACGAAGCTGGAAATTTCCAGAAAGTATATGAAGGGGTTCCGAAAATATGTAATGGAGGGACGGCACTATGATTAAAAAAATTGTCAGCTATGCAATCTTGGGAATGGGAATCGGCAGCCCTATTTTTACAGCCTGTCTGTGGCTGGGCGGAAATGACAGCGCAGGTCTGAGGGACACGACAGCCTGGCTGGCGGCATCTGCTGTCTACGGGATGTTATCGCTTATCTATGAGGCTGACGGGCTGAAACTTCCGGTCAAGGTAGGCCTGCATGCCTTGCTGTGCGGGCTTATCAGCCTGGCGGTGGGCCGTTTCCTGGGATACGGCGAGAGCCTTGGAACTCTGTTTTTGGGAATGGCTCCGGTTTTTATTTTGATCTATGGATTGATCTGGGGAGCCATGTATGCGGCAGACCGGAGAAGGGCACGGAAACTGAATGAAAGGCTAAAAGAAAAAAGGAACGACAAAAAGGAGAGATAAATACATGAATATTGCGATCGGACTGCTGCTTCCATTTATAGGAACAACGGCAGGGGCGGCGTGCGTGTTCTTTATGAAAGACCAGATCAGACCGACGGTGCAGAAGGCTCTGCTGGGGTTTGCCTCCGGCGTTATGGTGGCTGCTTCGGTCTGGTCTCTGCTGATTCCGTCTATGGACTTGTCAGACCACATGGGGAAGCTGGCTTTTATTCCGGCAGTGACAGGCTTTCTGCTGGGGATTGCGTTTTTACTGGCCATGGATCAACTGGTTCCGCACCTCCATCTGGGCAGCAAAGAGCCGGAAGGGGTTAAGAGCCATTTGAAGCGAACCACTATGCTGATGCTGGCCGTAACGATGCACAACTTTCCGGAGGGAGCTGCTACAGGAGCTGTTTTTGCCGGTGTGATCACCGGCCGTGGTGAGATTACTTTGGCAGGAGCCATTGCCTTATCCCTGGGAATCGCGATTCAGAATTTCCCGGAAGGAGCTATTATTTCCATGCCCCTAAAGAGCGAAGGAGTCAACCGATTTAAGGCATTTCTGGCGGGAGCTGCCTCCGGGATTGTAGAGCCGGCCAGTGCTGTTGTGGCGATTATGCTGGCATCCCTAGTAGAGCCGATTCTGCCGTATATGCTTTCTTTTGCGGCAGGGGCTATGATCTATGTAGTGGTGGAAGAGTTGATACCGGAGGCGTCTCAGGGAGAACACAGCAACATTGCGACCATTGGATTTGCTGTAGGATTTGCTTTAATGATGGTATTGGATGTGGCATTGGGATAAGGCTGATGCGGAGGAGATGAACATCGGCACAAAATAGAAGCAGGGGAAGGAGCGGCTTGAAAAACCGCCTCTTCCCCTGCTTTAAGACTATTTTGGGTGAATAGTCTTGTATGGAGAAAAAAGGTATTAATAGATAGTGGACGTTTTAACAGGAACAGTGTTCTGCGAGAACAGAGTGAAGGGCCGCCGCACTGCTGGTATGGACGTGTGCGATGGGAATGTTGTTCTTTTTGGCCTCCTGAGATGCGCTGATTGCCATTTTATGGGAAGCAGTTCCGGTAAATAGGATCAGAAGATCTGGACAGCCGATTTTTTTGCGGATTTGGCCGTGCTCTTTTACAAAAACCTTTGCTTTACAGCCGTAACTTTTGCAAATATCTTCATATTGATAGACCATCCGCTCATTTCCGCCAATAATTACTACACTCATAGAATTTACCTCGACAATGAATGGTTAGTTGAAACTAACTAAAATATAGCACAGTTTTGCGGCCCTGTCAAGAAAAAACAGATGAAAGAATATCACTTTTATAGGAACTTAAAAAGGAGAATGGAGGAGGCCGTTTCATGCATATAATTAACGTAAACGTGCAGAGGCAAATGTGCCTTTAGACAGGCTGTCTGGAAGCCGGCGCCGAAAAGGAGGAACCGTGGTGAAAATGGCAAAGAAACTGCTGGCTGCCTGTGGCGTGGATGCAGTTCTGCTGGGAATTTTGATTTGTACTGCATTGGGAGGAAGAGAAAGTGGGAAGGACAGAGAGGCGGATATCGGGGGAGACGCGGTCCGGGGAGAGTCAGAAGAAAAAACTGTGGCGCTGACCTTTGATGACGGGCCGCATCCGGTGTATACAAAAGAATTGCTGGAAGGTCTGCGGAAACGGGGAGTAAAGGTTACCTTTTTTCTAATGGGGGCCAATGCCCAGGAAAACCAGGAGCTGGTTCAGGAGATGGCAGATGACGGGCACTTGATTGGAAATCACGGATACCGCCATGAAGACATGACAAAGAATCAACTGGAGAGCATGTGCGAATCCATAGAGAAAACCAGTCGTCTGATTCAGGAGATTACGGGAAATGAACCGGAATATGTACGGCCTCCCTACGGTTCCTGGAACGAGGACCTGGAGGAGGCGATCGATCTGACGCCGGTTTTCTGGTCTGTGGATAGCCTGGACTGGAAATATGAGGACACAGATCAGATTAAAAGACGGGTTCTGGAAAAGGTAAAAAATGGAGATATTATTTTGATGCATGACATTTTTTCCACATCAGTGGACGCGGCCCTGGAAATCGTTGACACCTTGCTTGACCGGGGATATACTTTTGTTACGGCAGACGAATTGATTGTTGATTGAGATGCCTGCCGGCGGAAAACTAGGATTCAGACAGCAGGAAAGAACGGAAAATCAGGTGATAAGATGGATTTGTTTGACTATATGAGAGAAACAGCTCAGGAGACAGAAGCGCCCCTTGCCTCCAGACTGCGGCCAAGGACTCTGGAGGAAGTCGTGGGGCAGAGACACATTTTGGGAAGAGATAAGCTGCTGTACCGGGCAATCCGGGCAGATAAACTGGGTTCTGTCATTTTCTACGGTCCTCCGGGGACGGGAAAGACGACTTTGGCCCGTGTGATTGCCAACACTACCAGTGCCGAGTTTAAGCAGATCAATGCGACTGTGGCAGGGAAAAAAGATATGGAAGAGGTAGTCCGGGAGGCAAAAGCTGCCCTGGGAATGTACGGGCGGAAGACCATCCTTTTTGTGGATGAAATTCATAGGTTCAATAAAGGACAGCAGGACTATCTGCTGCCGTTTGTGGAAGACGGGACGCTGATTTTAATCGGAGCCACTACGGAAAATCCATATTTTGAAGTAAACGGGGCGCTCCTCTCCAGATCCAGAATTTTTGAGCTGAAACCATTAGAAAAGGATGATATCAAAGAACTGTTAAAGAGGGCGGTCCGGGACAAAGAGCGGGGCATGGGAGCCTACCGTGCCGCGATTGATGAAGACGCTCTTGAGTTTCTGGCAGATGTGGCCAATGGGGATGCCAGAGCTGCTTTAAACGCTATCGAACTGGGAATACTGACAACAGACCGGGGCGCAGACGGACTGATCCACATCGATCTGGCAGTGGCCCAGGAGTGCATTCAGAAGAGGGCTGTCAGGTACGACAAAAGCGGGGATAACCATTATGATACGATTTCCGCTTTTATTAAAAGCATGAGAGGCTCAGATCCCGACGCTGCAGTTTATTATCTTGCACGGATGCTGTATGCCGGGGAAGATATCAAGTTTATTTCCCGCAGGATCATGATCTGCGCGGCGGAAGACGTGGGAAACGCCGATCCGCAGGCATTGACGGTAGCAGTAAGCGCAGCTCAGGCCGTAGAGCGTATCGGCATGCCGGAAGCTCAGATTATTTTGGCTCAGGCGGCAGCTTACGTGGCGGCAGCTCCCAAAAGCAATGCGGCCTGCACAGCGATCTTTGAGGCGATGAAGACTGTGGAAGAGACCCGAACGATGCCAGTGCCGGTTCACCTTCAGGATAAACACTACCAGGGAGCGGAGAAACTGGGGAGGGGAACAGGATATCTGTATGCCCACGATTATCCGAACCATTATGTGAAGCAGCAGTACCTTCCGGACGGGCTGACAGAAAGGCACTTCTACCGCCCCTCGGAAAACGGGTATGAAAAGCAGATAAAAGAGTGGCTGGAGTTTTTAAAGGAGCAGGCAGATGAAGAGGACTGATAAGACGAAGAGACTGATTGTGATATCGCTGGATGCGGTGGGGAAAAGAGATCTTAAAAGAATGGAGGATTTACCCAATTTTGGGCGCTTTTTTAAGAGGGCAGCGGTGTGCAGGAATGTGGAAAGTGTATACCCAAGTCTCACATACCCGGCCCACACCTCTATTGTGACGGGCTGTTATCCAAAAAATCACGGCATTGTCAATAACTTGAGATTTCAGCCTGGGCGGGAACAGCCGGACTGGTTCTGGCAGAGACGCTTTGTAAAGAGAACGACGCTTTACGATGAGGCGGAGAAGAGAGGGATGAAGACGGCTGCTCTCCTGTGGCCGGTGACAGGCGGGGCCAAAATTTCCTACAACCTGCCGGAAATATGGGCAAACCGGCTCTGGCAGAATCAGATTACCGTGTCGCTGATGAATGGGAGTCCTGGATTCCAGTGGGATGTGTACTCCAGATTCGGAAGTATGCTGGACGGTGTGAAACAACCGGCCCTGGATTCTTTCGTTCAGGCGGCATTTCTGCATACTCTGAAAAAATATCAGCCCGACCTGTCGCTGGTGCATTTTACGGATGTGGATAGCCACCGCCATGATTTCGGTGTGGACAGCGCGGAAGCAGACGAAGCACTTCTGCGCCACGACAGCCGGCTGGGGGAGATCCTGGATCTGCTGGAAGAGATGGGATGGCAGAACGATACGAATTTGGTTCTTTTGGGGGATCACTATCAAAAAGATACCTGCAAGGTTTCATACCCCAACTATTATTTAAAGAAGTTGGGATGGCTGAAAGCGAAAGGCAACAAAGTAACGAGTTGGAGAGTGGTGGCGAGAGAATGCGGTGGTTCCTGTTACATTTACCTGCGCCGGAAAAAAGACAGGGGCCGGGTGAGAAAATGGCTGGATGCCTGGGAAAGAAGGTCCGGTTCTCCAGTAGAAAGAATTTATGAAGGAAAAGAAGCGGCGGCAATGGGCGCTGATCCTGACTGCGATTTTATGCTGGAGGCAGCAGAGGGCTGGTATTTTCAGAATGACCTTGAAAAGCCATGGGAGAGGGCTGAACGGCAGAAAGATCCTTCCTTCCATCTGGGCAATCACGGATACCATCCGGCGAAGCCTGGCTACTGGACCTTTTTTGCCGGGGCGGGACCTGATTTCGTCCCGGGAGCGGAGGCTGGTTACATGAGCCTGATTGACGAGGGGCCGACCCTGGCTAGGCTTTTGGGGATAGAGCTTCCCGGAGCGGATGGAAAGGCAGTGCTCTCCCTTTTAAGGGAGAGCCGGTAAAAGCCGTATTACATAGAACGTTGGAAGATTAGACGAAAGACTAAAAGAAGAAGGGCAAAAATGCCGATGGTGCCTAAAAATACTTTCAGCACTGTCAGGCTGATGAATCCGGCTATCAGGATACCAATGTAGAGAAGAAGAAACATTGTATATCCGGCATAAGCCCAGCATCTGAGTCCGATGATCCGGTTGCGCTCATCCGTTTCCCGGATCTCTTCTTTCTTTCGCAGCTCAGGATTTTTTAACAATATCCGATTTTTCCTGATCCGAACCAAACCGGCAGCCATAAGAGCTACCCCCAGGGGAACATAGATTCCGGCGATCTGTTCGGCAGATTCTGGTTCAAGGGAAAGAAGCGGGAGTCTGCCTGCGTAGACAGACCAGGCGAGCAGTGTGAGAAGGCCCAGAAGCAGAAAAACCATACCTAAGAAAATTCGGTTTTTGCAGCGCTTTTCGAAATCAATGGGACTGTCAAAAAAGTAGTTGTTCAGCATAGATCATTCCTCCTCAAATAAAAAGACTTCTTCAATCGTCAGGTGGAAGTATTTGGCAATTTTGTGGGCAAGCTGCAGTGAAGCATTGTATTTCCCGTTTTCCAGGGAAATGATAGTCTGCCGGGTAACGCCCACAGCCTCCGCCAGGTCTTCCTGCCGGATCTTTCCGGCTTTGCGTAGCTCCTGGATGCGATTTTTCATAGACAGGACCTCCTGATATACTGGGGTTCATATGTTGTCGGACTCCAGGAAAAAGTCGTTACCTGGAGCGAAATGTAAAAGTTGCTTTACATTTTTAATATAGCAGATATTGGAATGAATGTCAAGCTTGCTTTACAAAAAATGCGAAAAAAATATCTCTGCTGAGATCAGATGTGTAAAAATCCAATTTCAGCAGAGATACAGGGCAGAAACTATTTGGTGCCGGAAATACGCAAAAAAACATTGACGAATCGCACAATTTATGATATAGTGGACGGGCGAATGGAAGAACCTAGGTCTTTTTTTTATGCCCAAATTCCGAATGAAGGAGGACAGAAAAGAGACCCCAACATCAAGAATTTTTAAGTGGAGGTGGAAGTCGTGCGTACAAGAATTACACTGGCATGCACAGAATGTAAGCAGCGCAATTACAACATGACCAAGGACAAAAAGACCCATCCGGACAGAATGGAAACGAAGAAGTATTGCAGATTCTGTAAGAGACATACTTTGCACAAGGAAACCAAGTAATTGCGTGTAGTAAAGGATGTGAATATATGGGAGATGCGGTAAAGGAAAAGACTGGCAGGCCCAGCTTTTTCAAGGGTTTAAAAGCCGAGTTCAATAAGATTATCTGGCCTGCTAAGGACGCGACGATGAAAAGAACCGTTTTGGTACTGGTCGTGTCACTGGCGTTGGGCTTATTGATCGGCATCCTGGATCTGATCATTAAGTACGGTCTGAATCTCATTCTGTAAGACTGAAAGGCGGATTAGAATGGCAGATGCACATTGGTATGTAGTCCATACCTACTCAGGCTATGAAAACAAAGTAAAAGTAGACATTGAGAAGACGATAGAGAACCGGAATCTTCAGGACCAGATTCTGGAGGTTTCCGTACCCATGCTTGCAGTGACAGAATTAAAGAACGGCGTGGAGAAGCAGGCAGATAAAAAGATGTTTCCGGGGTACGTGCTGGTGAACATGGTCATGAATGACGATACCTGGTATGTAGTGAGGAATACCCGCGGCGTTACTGGGTTCGTAGGGCCGGGTTCCAAGCCGGTTCCCCTGACCGACGAAGAGATCGCAGGTCTGGGCTTCCAGAAGAAGGAAGTGGCTGTGGACTTTGAATTGGGCGATATGGTGGTCGTTACCGCCGGAGCCTGGAAAGATACCGTTGGCGCTATCAAAGCGATCAATGAGAGCAAAAAGTCCATTACAATCAATGTCGAAATGTTTGGCCGAGAAACCCCGGTCGAGCTCAATTTCAGCGAGGTAAAGAAAATGTAATCCCTTTGGATGACAATTCTTGGCTGAGAGCCGGAAGGCTCATGTAACAGGAATCGGCCTTTGGATTCCGCAAAGGCTGGTGGGAGGGAAATCCCCGACAATACCACATAATTTAGGAGGTGCCTAAGATGGCAAAGAAAGTAACAGGTTATATCAAATTACAGATTCCTGCTGGTAAGGCAACACCAGCTCCGCCAGTTGGTCCCGCATTAGGCCAGCACGGTGTAAACATCGTACAGTTTACAAAAGAGTTCAATGCAAGAACCGCTGATCAGGCTGGTATGATCATCCCAGTAGTCATCACTGTATATGCTGACAGAAGTTTCAGCTTTATCACCAAGACCCCGCCGGCTGCCGTTCTGTTAAAGAAGGCCTGCAAGATCGAATCCGGTTCTGCAGTTCCGAACAAGACGAAGGTAGCTACCATCAGCAAAGCAGATCTGCAGAAGATCGCAGAGTTAAAGATGCCAGATCTGAACGCAGCAAGCGTAGAGGCTGCTATGAGCATGATCGCAGGTACTGCAAGAAGCATGGGCATTACCGTAGAAGAGTAATCTGTCCCTTTTGATCTGATGGAATATTGAAACACGTGGGAGGGAAATCCCCGACAATACCACTAGGAGGTTATTTAGAATGAAAAGAGGAAAAAGATACGCAGAGGCTGCTAAAACAGTAGACCGCTCTGTCCAGTATGATACAGCAGATGCAATCGCTCTTGTAAAAAAGAACGCTTCTGCAAAATTTGATGAGACCGTTGAAGTTCATATCAGAACCGGCTGCGATGGCCGTCATGCAGACCAGCAGATCCGTGGCGCAGTTGTTCTGCCTCATGGAACCGGAAAGACCGTTCGTATCTTAGTATTTGCAAAGGGACCCAAGGCTGACGAGGCTCAGGCTGCCGGAGCAGATTACGTAGGAGCAGAGGAACTGATCCCGAAGATTCAGAACGAGGGCTGGCTGGATTTTGACGTAGTTGTAGCAACCCCTGACATGATGGGCGTTGTAGGACGTCTGGGCCGTGTACTTGGACCGAAGGGCTTAATGCCAAACCCCAAGGCAGGTACCGTTACTATGGACGTTACCAAGGCAATCAGCGATATCAAAGCCGGTAAGATCGAATACAGACTTGACAAGACCAACATTATTCACGTGCCAGTTGGAAAAGCTTCTTTCACAGAAGAACAGTTAGCGGACAACTTCCAGACGCTTATGGATGCAATTCTGAAGGCAAGACCCAGCACCTTAAAGGGAGCTTACTTAAAGAGCGTGACCATGACCTCTACTATGGGGCCTGGCGTTAAGCTGAATGTAGCAAAGCTGGCTAATTAAGCCTGAAATTTGGATTGACATTCAATATATATTATGATATAATACGCGAGTATTGACTGCCGAAGACAGCAGGTGCCGTAAGGCTTAAAGCTGATAATGCCTGCCGAGGAACGTACAAATCAAACCAAGATTGATTTTGTAGACCCCTTTGCCCTTCGGACAAAGGGGTTTTTCGCAGGGGATACTTCAAAATAAAATAAGGAGGTAAACCATCATGGCAAAGGTTGAATTAAAGCAGCCGATCGTAGACGAGATTTCTGAATTACTGAATGGCGCTGCAACTGCGGTGGTAGTAGATTACCGTGGTCTGACTGTAGAGCAGGATACCCAGCTCCGCAAACAGTTAAGAGAAGCAGGCGTTACTTACAAGGTATATAAGAATACTCTGATCAAGCGTGCAACTGAAGGAACCGACTTTGCAGCTCTGGATCCCAATCTGGAAGGCCCGACTGCATTGGCAGTATCCAAGACCGATGCGACCGCACCGGCCAGAATTCTGGCTGAGTTTGCAAAGAAGGCCGACAAACTGGAGATCAAAGCTGGTATCGTAGAGGGAACCTACTACGATGCAAAGGGAATGAATGTGATCGCTACCATTCCTTCCAGAGAGATTCTGCTTGGCAAGCTGCTTGGCAGCATTCAGTCTCCGATCACCAACTTTGCTCGCGTCCTGAATCAGATCGCAGAAGCAAATGGTGCAGAAGCAAACGCATAAGAAGGAATAAACCATACAAATTTTTAATGGAGGTAAATTATCATGGCAAAATTAACAACCGCTGAGTTTATTGAAGCTATCAAGGAATTATCCGTATTAGAGTTAAACGAATTAGTAAAAGCATGTGAGGAAGAGTTCGGCGTATCTGCAGCAGCAGGCGTAGTAGTTGCAGCAGCAGGCCCGGCAGAGGCAGCAGAAGAGAAGACCGAATTTGATGTTGAGCTGACCGAAGTTGGCCCCAACAAGGTTAAAGTTATCAAGGTTGTTCGTGAAGTTACCGGCTTAGGCTTAAAGGAAGCTAAGGACGTAGTTGACGGTGCTCCGAAGGTAGTTAAGCAGGGCGCTTCCAAGGAAGAGGCTGAGGAGATCAAGACCAAGTTAGAGGCTGAAGGCGCAAAGGTCACCTTAAAGTAATTCAGACAATTTTAATAGATATTCGAGAACTCGGGTATTATGAAAAGAAAGGGCAGAAATCTTCGGATTTCTGCTCTTTTCTTTTTACGGAAAACCTGTGGATATCTGTTTAATGACAGCAGAAAATGAGAGAACAGTCCTGTATAAATTTCACAAAGGTTTTACGAAAATATGGTGATACCTTTTACGAAGTTCATGGTTTAATAAGGATATTATATCGCGTGAAGGCTGTTTTGGAGAGGAGGATTAGAGTGCTGGAATTGATACAGATCAGGAAATCATTTGACGGGACGGCAATTCTGGACCGGGTTGATATGGAAGTGCCGGACGGGGAGATTGTCTCGGTTCTTGGACCGTCGGAATGTGGAAAAATGACGCTTATGCGGATCGTTCTGGGGATGGAGAAAGCTGATATGGGCCAGATCCTGTTTCGAGGCAGAGATTTGACGAGGACTCCCATGGAAGAACGGGGATTTCAGGTGGTTTTTCGCGATTGTTCTTTTTTTCCCAATATGAATGTATATAAAAATATTGTATACGGATTGCGAAACAGACCAGGAATTTCCAACAGAGAAGAAGTGGAGAAACTGATCGACCTTCTGGAATTGAGAAAAATTTTGGGAAACAGAGTGGGAATGCTGACAACCGGACAGAAAGAATGCACGGCTCTAGCCAGAATTCTGGTAATGAAGCCCAAGGTCCTGCTTTTAGAAGATCCGTTTGCAGATCTGGATGAAGAGGAGAAGGATAAAATAATAGAAATGCTCAGGAAAATTATAGAAAAGTATCACATAACTATTATGATGACTGTCCGGGACTCCGATGAGGCGCTGAAGGTGTCAGACAAAATATTAATTTTAAACAGAGGACGAGTGGCTCAGTATGGTACGCCCCAGGAGATCCTCTTTCGACCGGAGACGCCGTTTATTAAAGAATTTATTGCAGCCTCCAGGCGAGGCTTTCACCAGTATGGGGCTGCGTCCATGGCGGCAGCAGCCCCGGCAAATCCTGCTTCAGCCCTCGACTTCTGACAGAATAGAACGGATTTTCCCCTCCATCAGATCAAATGCAATGTTATTCATTCCGCTGTTGGTAATGATGTCTGCAAAGACCCGGGTGGGTTCTACATAGAGATTGTGCATTGGTTTCACCGTAGTTAAGTATTGGGTTACGATTCCTTCCACATCCCGTCCCCGCTCCTTAGTATCTCTCAGGATGCGGCGCAGTATCCGTTCGTCGGCATCGGCATCTACGAATACTTTGATATCTAAAAGATCTCGAAGCCTTTCATCAAACAGGACCAGGATACCTTCAAGGAGTATTACAGGTTTTGGCTCTACCCGGATTGTTTTTTGGGAACGGTTGTGAACCGTATAATCGTAGACAGGACATTCAACAGCCTGCCCCTCTTTCAGCCGGGCAAGATGCTTTACCAGAAGCTCGGTCTCAAAGGCGTCGGGATGATCGTAGTTTAGTTTTTTCCGTTTTTCAAAAGGAAGATCATCATGTGAGCGGTAATAGTTATCGTGGTAAAGAACGGCAATCTGGGAACCGAACGCGTCTTTCAGCCGATTGGTGAAAGTCGATTTTCCGGAACCTGTACCTCCTGCAATTCCAATAATCGTTGATTTCATATGTACTCCTCTCGTCAAAGTCAGGTGATTGGATAAGTGTGGTATGGTTTCCTCTATTATACACGAAAATGGAAGAATTCGGTAGCAGGATACAAATAAAAATAAGTGCAAAATTTGCTGTATTGTTGCTGTGCCTGCTCTTGTCAACTGACGCTTAACTCAGTTATAATAAAAAAAGTGAGAGAGAGGGGTTGCAGACATGAATGGGGAACGAACACTATCGAAAAAGGCCCAATTTGGGCTGCTGTCCCTGATTCCGTTATACTTTATGGTGGCAGGATTGCTTGCTCAGCCTATTGACGAAATCGGTGCGGGAATTGTAAGGATCATTAGTGAACCGGATTTCCTGATTACCGATTATTTCGTAATTGGCGGAATCGGTGCAGCATTTATCAACGCTGGGATTCTGGCTTTGATCAGCATCTGGATGGCATATGCGTTAAAAATGGATCTGTCAGGCCATACGATTACAGCGGCATGCCTGATGTTTGGATTCTCTTTATTTGGAAAAAATCTTTTGAACATATGGGCGATACTTTTTGGAATCTTTCTGTATGCCAGATATCACAGGACCTCGGTATCCAGGTACCTGTATATCGGTTTCTATGGGACCAGCCTGTCACCGATCATTACAGAGATCATGCAGATCGGTCAGTTGCCCCTTGAGGGGCGGCTGGTTTTGTCTTTGCTTGCCGGAAGTCTCATAGGATTTGTGCTGCCTTCCCTGGCGACTCATGTCCACTACGCACATAAAGGATATTCCCTTTACAATGTGGGATTTGCCTGCGGGATTATTGCTACAGTCATCGTTTCTGTTTTAAAGTCCTTTGGAATGACCATTGAGTCCCGACTGATCTGGTCTTCAGGGAATGATACAATACTGTTCATTTTACTGGCAGTGCTGTTTGGAGGGATGGCAGTCGGAGCGCTGGTATGGGGCGGAAAGGAGACCTTTACAGTGTATCGCCAGATTCTAAAGTCCTTCGGCCTTTCGGGGACGGACTATCTGAAAGAAGCAGGAGGAGCAGCCACAGTTCTGAATATGGGAATTAACGGTCTGTTTGCAACGATCATGGTATTGGCAGTAGGCGGGGATCTGAATGGACCGACGATTGGCGGGATTTTTACAATAGTAGGATTTTCGGCGACTGGAAAACATTTGAGAAATATATGTCCGATCATGTTTGGCGTCTGTCTGGGGGCTGCTTTTAAAACCTGGAATATTTACGATCCTTCTGCTTTGCTGGCACTGCTCCTTTCTACGACGCTGGCGCCCATAGCCGGAGAATTTGGATGGATTGCTGGGATGATTGCCGGTTTCCTTCACTCTTCCGTGGCTTTGAACATCGGAATCGTATACGGCGGAATGAATTTATACAACAATGGCTTTGCTGGCGGAATGGTGGCGATTTTTATGGTTCCGGTCATTCAGGCAGTCCGGGATAGACGGGCAAGGGCCAGAGGCGGTTTGTCACTGTAAGACCAGAAGCAGAAAATCACAAAAAGAAATGGGATTAATGAGAAAAAATCGGAATTTACGGGATTGAATTTGGAAATTTTCGGAGATAATCTAATAGTAGCGTCCGTGAATCGGGAGGCAACATGCTTGAAGCGTGTTGCCTTCTGTGCGTTGATGCTAACGTTCCAAAGAGGCAGAACGCAAGGAGGAGAGAAGCATGTTGGAACAACTGGAAGAGAAAGCAATGGTACAATTTTTATCAAAAACAGTAGATTTTAAAAGTCCGATTCCTGTAGGAGATCTGTTAAACAGCACGTCCATTGCTCTGGGAGAGGCGTATATGGACGGACAGTTGGAGATCGAAGGAAATCTGTATCATGCGCTGGACCATTTCCTGGGACAGATGGGAAAATCCTCCACGGATGAGAAAGCTTTGAAAAAGCTGATTCACACTTCTGTATCGAAAAAAAAATCAGGAGAAAGAGGTAACTCCTGCAGAAACTGTATCTGAAAGAAGGGATGACGCTTCTGGATATTGGATGCGGATGGGGATTTCTGCTGATTGAAGCGGCAAAGAAGTATAAGATCAAAGGGACAGGAATTACCCTGAGCCATGAGCAGTATGGGGAGTTTAAGAAAAGAATCAAAGAGGAAAATCTTCAGGATTACCTGGATGTGAAACTGATGGATTACAGAGACCTGCCAAAATCGGGAAAAACATTTAACCGTGTGGTCAGCGTTGGCATGGTAGAACATGTGGGCAGAGAAAATTATCAGTTGTTCAATGACTGCGTCAGCCAGGTGCTGAACGACGGAGGCATCTTCCTGCTCCATTTTATCAGTGCATTGAAGGAACATCCGGGAGATGCCTGCATCAAAAAGTATATTTTTCCCGGCGGTGTAGTCCCCAGCCTGCGAGAAATGCTCTCGGCTATGGCTGAAGACAATTTTCACGTGCTGGATGTAGAGAATCTTCGCCTTCATTATAATAAGACGCTGCTGTGCTGGGAAAAGAACTTCAGGGAGCATTTGGATGAAATCAGCCGCATGTTTGATCAGCGCTTTATCAGAATGTGGGATCTCTATCTGTCAGCCTGTGCCGCGACGTTCCACAATGGTATTATTGACCTTCACCAGATCCTTGCAATCAAAGGGATCAACAATGATCTGCCTATGGTAAGGTGGTATTAACGGTCAGATGGAGAAAATTCCGGCAATAAACGCCAGGAGCACAACAATCCGCTGCACAAAGGGCCGTTTCAAAAAGGCAAACGGAAGAAGGTTCATGGCAATGATGGCGATCGTCACCGGATAGATGACGCTTAAGACCGGGGAGGAGATGGCGATAATAGCGTTAAGGCCAAGGATAGAGATAAAAAAGCTCCAAAGCGTAAGGATCCATCTCCACTGGTCAAATCCAAGGACCGGAAATTTTTCTGCAAAAAATTTTGAACAACTGCAAATCAGGCCGACGCATACATTAAAGCAGGCGATAAAGAAGATTAAAGACAGCAGAACCGGGCCGGCACTTCCAAAGAATTCGCGGCAAAGGGCACTGAGTATCTCCGTGCCATTCTGGGCACCGGAAGCCAGGCTGCTGCTCTTCGCGCCGAGAAAGGTCAGCATACCGTAGACAGTCCCGAGAAAAATACCTGCAATGACGCCGCCCTTGATTGTTTCAAGGGCGATGTCATTGTTATCCCTTATACCAAGAGCGCGAATGTTGACAGCGATGACAATGCCGAATACGACAGCGGCCATGGTGTCCATAGTCTGGTAGCCTTCAGTAAAACCTTTAAAAAACGGGTACTCTGCGTAGGACTCTGCCGTCTGGGCGACAGGCAGCTCCATGCGAAGCAGACCGGCTGCAAACATGGCAAAGATTAATACCAGAAGTATGGGGGTCATGCGTTTCCCCAGAATATCTTTCAGACGTTCAGGCCGTTTGGCGACAATGCCCGCTGCGGTAAAAAACAGCAGAGAAAACAGGATTGTCGCTGCCATTTGGACAGGTATACCGAAAAGACTTCCGCTGCCCAGACGATCTGTCAGGAACGCAAACATAGAATAGCTGGTGCTGGCTGTTCTTGGGATGGCCAGCATAGGCCCAATGCACAGGTAGATAATGATAGAAAACACCAGCGAGAATTTGGGGTGAACCTGCTCACAGAGCCGGTCGAGGCCTCCGCATTTTGCCACAGCCGTAACTCCAAGGACAGGCAGGGCGACGGCAGACAGAGCAAAGCCTAAAAACGCAAAAACAGAGACAGAACCGGCCTGATAACCGATAAAAGGCGGGAAGATCAAGTTCCCGGAGCCAAAAAACATAGAGAATAATGTGATGCCGATCAGCAGCACATTGCGCCAACTTAACTTTTTCATAACTAATTTCCTCCTGCTTGTGTAAAAGCTTCCTCTATTCTACTACAAAATGAGAAAATATACTACAGTGAATAGCCGCTGCTGCAGAACCGCGCCAAAACGGAAGGAAATATAATAAAAAAGTTTGAAAACCGGCTGGTATAGCTTGCTGATATATCCTTGCATTGTGGGGAAATTACAGGTACGGACTTGCATCTATCGTAATTCCATGGTATACTAACCCCCGTTGCAGAGCCTGCAAAACCAAGGTCTTATCGGGCCTGCCGCCGATTCCCGGCGTTAAATGAATCGAGTGTTCGAGACCTTCCACTCGTAAAACAAAACTAAAGGAGAGAATTGAAT
>CAJFOF010000083.1 GCA_904395885.1 uncultured Lachnospiraceae bacterium | reverse complement strand
TTTTGATAAAGTTTAGCGCTTGCTGAACTGCGGAGCGCGACGGGCAGCCTTGAGGCCGTATTTCTTTCTCTCTTTCATTCTTGGGTCTCTGGTCAGGTAGCCAGCCTTCTTTAATACAGGTCTGTAATCAGCGTCTGCATGAAGCAGTGCTCTGGCGATTCCGTGACGGATAGCGCCTGCCTGGCCGGAAAAACCGCCGCCGTGAACATTTACCTGAACATCGAATTTATCAGTGGTCTCCGTAGCAACCAGCGGCTGACGAACGATCAGCTTTAAGGTCTCCAGACCTAAATACTCATCAATATCTCTCTTGTTAATGGTAATCTTACCGGTACCCGGTACTAAATATACTCTGGCGATGGATTTTTTTCTTCTGCCAGTTCCGTAAAATTTTGCGTTAGCCATTACAATTTCCTCCTTCCAAATCTTCTATTAAAATGTTAAGACTTCTGGTTTCTGAGCTGCCTGCTCGTGATCCGGGCCTGCATATACATGAAGTTTGTCCATCATGCTTCTTCCCAGAGGTCCCTTTGGAAGCATACCCTTAACTGCTAACTCAACAACCTTCTCCGGCTTCTTTGCCATCATCTCACGCAGGGTGGTTTCCTTCATACCACCTACGTAATCGGAGTGGTTGTAATAAATCTTCTGATCTAATTTTCTTCCGGTAACCTTTACCTTCTCTGCATTTACAACGATCACATAATCGCCGCAGTCCATATGGGGGGTAAAGATCGGTTTATTTTTGCCTCTTAATACCTTCGCTATCTCAGAAGATAAACGGCCTAAAGTACACCCGGTAGCATCAACTACGTACCATTTTCTTTCAATTGTTGCTGGACTAGCCATAAAACTCTTCATCGGTTGACCTCCTGTAAAATTCCCTCAAATATCTGAAACATTTATCGTAAAATGTCCGTTCCGGGGCTTTGGCCGGGCATTTACTCGCAACGTCACAGTTAAATATTATATAATAACTGGCTGACTATGTCAACCTGTTTTTCTCGTCTTTTGCGAGATAAAACCAAGGTTTTTCGCCCTTTTTGACGAATCCGGCGCTCTCATAGAGTCTCAGCGCTGCAAGATTTGTATTTGCCGCAATGAGTTCCAGCTTTTCAAGGCCCATCTCCCTGGCTGTCGCTTCCAATAATTTTAATAAAGTTCTGCCAAGTCCCATGCCTCGAAACTCTTTTTGAATTCCTATCATATCTATATGGAGGGATTTTTTCTCCTGCTGCGCTGCGACTACGGCAAAACCACAGCGCTTTCCTTTCAATGTGATCCAGAAGAACCGGCTGCCATTTTTCCGTTCCTTCTCAATCATCGCCCGGTCGTAGGTCGCTGACCCTGGCACAGAATAGAAAATTTCATTATAGAGCTCCAGCCACCTGTCTTCATCTTTTTTTCTTAAAGCCGTCAGCTTTACAGACGCCGCTTCCAGATTTCCGGCAGAAAACGTCTCGCAACAGTCATTGCCCGAAATCTGTTTTTCCATAATGTAGTTAAAAAATCCCTTTTCCAGGGTATAGTAGCCATACCTCTGTCCGGAAGTCATCCTCAGCTCTTTAGCCGCTTTCACATAAATTTCCCTGGCTCCATCCCTGTGGCACTGGTGAATGAGTCTGGCAGCCAGACGCTCAAAATCATCTCTCCGGCACCGGTGAATCAGGATGTACGCCTTGCCCTTGGTGACAATCTCCCGCTGAATCACCTGGTAACTCCAGTCTTCGTTTTCTATGGCAAGCTCCGGGGCAAGCTCCGTCTCATATTTCATGCTCACCAGAGTCAACCCTTTAGCCGGAGCCGTATCTCCCGCCATCTGGCGGTCTCTGGCAGCCAGGATCTCTTTCACGTATTCAGGGGGATATGCCCCCATACCAATCCGCATAAGTGTCCCCGCAATAATTCTTACCATATTATAGAGGAAACCGCTGCCCATAACCCGGATATGGATCACATCATCCATGTCCTTTTCCACAGTGAGACTGTAAATCCTGCGAACCGTATCTTCCAGCGGATTTCTCACTGTACAGAAACTCTTAAAGTCATGCTCCCCTACCAGATAGGCAGCCGCCCTCTGCATTTTTTCTACATCCAAATCAAAATAGCAGAAATGAGTGTACAGCCGCCCTACCGGCATGTCCGTTTTCCGATTTAGAATTCTGTATTCATAGGTCTTGGTACAATTCTGTTTGCGCGGATGCCAGTCAGGGGCAACCTCCTCAGAGTTCTGGATCCGCACATCCTCCGGCAATCTCTGGTTCAGAGCGAAACAGATCTTATCTGCCGGAATGCGGCTCTCCGTGTCGAACACCGCCACATTCCCCCTGGAGTGAACGCCCGAATCCGTCCTGCTGGCCCCGATCACCTCTATCGGTTCCCTCAGCAGCTCCGACAGCGCCCGATTGAGGACCTCCTCGATGGTGACGCCGTTGGGCTGAATCTGCCAGCCGCAGTACCGGGTCCCATCGTAGGCCACCACAAGTTTTATCCGCCTCATAGTATGACCCTCATAGCAATGATAACGCCAATATACAAGAAAAAGAGCAGATAAGAAATTCGATCCCGGTATTTATATTTCAATGGCTTCATTTTCGTTCTTCCCTCTCCGCCCCGATAGCAGCGAGCCTCCATGGCCATGGCCAGGTCCGTAGCTCTGCGGAATGCCGAGATAAACAGGGGCACCAGAAGGGGCACCATAGCTTTTGCCTTCTGAATCAGATTTCCACTCTCAAAGTCAGCGCCTCTGGCCATCTGAGCTTTCATAATCTTATCCGTCTCTTCGATTAAGATCGGAATAAAGCGAAGAGCGATGGACATCATCATGGACACCTCATGAATCGGCAGCCCAAAGCGCTTTAAGAAACCGAGACCTTTCTCCAGTCCGTCTGTCAACTCATTGGGAGTCGTCGTCAGAGTCATCACAGATGATCCCAGCACCAGATAAATCAGCCGAATTGCCATAAAAGCAGCCGTGACAAGTCCTTCTTTTGTAATCCTCAAAAATCCCAGTCTGACCAGAGTCTCACCCTCTGTCAGAAAAAGATTGAAGCTGACGCTGATCAGCAGCAGAATTACAATTGCTTTCAGTCCCCTTACCATAAAAGAAAAAGGCACTTTGCTGATGCGGATCACTGCCGCCAGCACAACGGTGGCCAACAGGTAGGCCCAGATACTGTCAGCCAGAAAAAGGCTGCTCAAAAAAATCATAGTCCCAAAAAGTTTTGTCCTGGGATCCAGACGGTGGATCACAGAATCCGCAGGGTAATATTGTCCAATGGTAATATCTCGAATCATTTTTTCTCCCCGCCGGAAAGCAAAGCAAGAATTGCATTCTTTGCCTCTGCTATTGTTGTGATATTGTCATCAATATCGATTCCCCGGCTTCTTAAATCCTGCACAATGTAAGTAATCTGAGGAGCCGCAAGCCCCACTTCTTCTAATTCTTTATAATGCTTAAATACTTCTTTTGGCGGTCCGTCAAACAGTTTCTCCCCGTGGTTCATGACCAGCAGCCTGTCAGCATATTTGGCAACATCCTCCATGCTGTGGGATACCAAAATAATCGTGATTCCCTTTTCCCTGTGGAGGCGGTCGATCTGGTCCAGGATCTCATCCCTGCCCCTGGGATCCAGTCCTGCAGTCGGTTCATCCAGGATCAGCACCTGGGGCTCCATTGCCAGAACGCCTGCTATGGCAACTCTGCGTTTCTGCCCGCCTGACAGTTCAAAGGGCGACTGACTGTAAAAGCTTTCGTCCAGCCCCACCAGAGCCAGCGCTTCTTTTGCTCTCCCTTCAATCTCCGCCTTGGAAAGCCCCTGATTTTTGGGGCCGAAACAAACGTCTGAAAAAACGTCCACCTCAAAAAGCTGATGTTCCGGGTACTGAAAAACCAGACCTACTTTGCTGCGAAGAGCGCGCATATCATAACCAGGGGCGTAAATGTTTTCTCCGTTGACATAAATCTCCCCACTGGTCGCCTTCAAAAGGCCGTTGAGATGCTGAATCAGGGTGGATTTTCCTGAACCCGTATGGCCGATCAGACCAACAAACTCTCCGTCCCGGATCTCAAAATTGACGTTTTTCAGGGCATACTGTTCAAAGGCTGTTCCCTGACCGTATATATAATTCAGATTTACTGCTTTAATTCCCATTTTCTCTCCATTCCGGCCGCTTCTTCTCAAACACTCTCATCAGGGCATCAATAAATTCTTCTCGAGTCAATACACCGTCAGGCAAAGGAACTCCAGCCTGTTTCAATTCATAAGCCAGCTCCGTCACCTGGGGGACATCCAGCCGGTATCGTTTCAGCTCTTCCACACGGGAAAAAATCTCTCTTGGCGTTCCGTCCATGACAATCTTTCCCTCGTCCATCACGATCACTCTGTCTGCATGGATAACCTCCTCCATATAGTGCGTAATCAAAAGCACTGTCACACCCTCTTTTTGATTCAGTTCCCGCACAGTCCGAATTACTTCACTGCGGCCATTGGGATCCAGCATAGCCGTTGGCTCATCCAGCACAATGCACTGAGGACGCATCGCCATTACCCCGGCAATGGCGACCCGCTGTTTCTGGCCGCCTGAAAGCTTATTGGGAGACTGTTTCCGGTATGCCGTCATCCCCACTGCCTCCAGGCTCTCATCCACCCGTCTCCAGATCTCATCTGTAGGGACGCCAATGTTTTCCGGACCAAACCCCACATCCTCTTCTACAATATTCCCTATGATCTGGTTGTCCGGATTTTGGAAGACCATGCCGGTTTTTTTCCGGATCTCCCAGATCATACTCTCATCCTGGGTGTTCATGTCGGAAATCCACAAAGTCCCTTCTGTCGGCAGCAGCAGACCATTGATCTGCTTTGCAAAAGTAGACTTGCCCGATCCATTGTGCCCCAGAATCGCCACAAAGTCCCCTTTCTGGATCTCCAAGCTTAAATGATCAATCGCCCGGTTGACCTCTTCTACATTGTCCTCTTCATCTCGTTTTATATAATCGAATATCAAATTTGCTGCTTTTATTATGCCCATGGTATTCCTTTCTCTTTGCAGAATCCCTGTCAATGCCTGAGGGCGCCCGCGCGCCCCCAGGGTGACAGTACAAAATGTCCTTTGATCCTCGCATCACCATAATATTAGAAAATTCTCCTCCCGTCAAGCAGTAACGCCAAAAGGCGCTGACCCACAAAGTGAATCAGCGCCTTGTTTTATTCGATCCATTGGCCTTCGGAATTAATGGAATAGAGCCCGTCGATCACGGTATTGACCGCCATGCTACCGTCAGGATTCAGGTAATACCAGATCCCCGGATCCTCCTCCTTCCAGCCGGTGTACATTCTGCCATCCTCCTGCAGGTAATACCAGACTCCGTTGATTTCCTTCCATCCTGTCTCCATCTTGCCGTCTGTGCCCAGATAGTACCAACTGCCGTCAACCTGCTGCCAACCAACCGTCATATACCCGTTGTTGTCAAAATAGTACCAGTTTCCCTCTATCTTTTCCCATTGGGAAACCGGACTGGTGCCGTCGGACCGGACATATTTCTGACCGCCCTGATAGTTCTTCCAGGATCCGCCTGTGTCACCCAGGTCGTCCAGCAAAGTGTCTTCTGAATCTACGTATTCACCGCTTAACAGGTAATACCGCTCTGCACTGGTCTCTCCCATAGCCCGAACCTGATAATAATAGTTGCCTTCCTCTGTCATATACTCAGACAGATCTATCGAAGAACTCCCTGTGGTGACGATTGTAAGCAGTGTCCCATCGCGGTAGAGTCTGAGCTGATAGGCGGTTGCAAAAGGAACCTTTTCCCACATAGCCACATTGGGATTTCGGCTGCTCCAACCGGCCTCCTCAGTTTCTCCAAGCTGTGCTCGTGGTATGTAGGTGATTCGCACAGTCAAAGTGTTGTCATCCACCTTGCTGGCCCGTACAAAGTCTCCGCCTTGTACCAGGACCGAATCCGACAAATATTTGTCTTTAAATGTGTCGCTGGTTGTCAGGGTAAGAGTAGCCGTCACTTTGGAGGCCGGCTTCCATTTTTCCACATCCTTGGACCACTCGATCTCCGCAATCTCGCAGTCAGAAGATTTCAGGGTGATCTCCGGTTCCCTGAGTTCCTCCCCGGTATTGATGACATCTTCCACCTCAATGGAGATTTTGGATACGCTGGCGTATGCCGGCGCTGCCATCAAAAGTGCTGCCGACAGGCTGATTGCTGCCATAACAAATTTCCGCAACTGTCTCATTTCTGCCCCTCCATCTCTTTACAATCGCATAGCGTCAGTATACACTGACGCTATGAATATGGTAGCACAACTTTATGTTCTTTCTATGAATTTTCGGCCGCCTTTTCTCTTTTTTCTCTGATGGCTCAATCGAACAGCTTACTGCTTGGCGGTCATGCTCTCTCTGTTCCAGACGCCCTGTGCATCCACCACAAATCCGTCAATCACCGTATTGACCGCCTTCTCGCCGCTGCCGGGATAGAAATAGTACCACTGATCGGCGACCTTGTTCCATCCCTCGGCCATGATGCCGTTGGCGTTGACAAAGTATGTTTTTCCGTCAATCTGTATCCAGGAATTGGTGCACATAGCGCCTTCCGGGCCTCCCTCGTTGGGATTCAGGTAATACCAGACATTGCCCTCTTTTAGCCAGCCTACCTGCATAGCGCCCTCCGGGCCTCCCTCGTTGGGATTCAGATAATACCAGATATTGTTTACCTGCTGCCAGCCCTTCAGCATTCTGCCGTCGGAATCAAAGAGATACCAGCGGCCGTCCACTTTCAGCCATCCGTTTCTCTGATAAGAACCATCGGGATAGCGGAAATACCAGGTCCCATTCTCCTGCTGCCAGCCTACATTGGTTATTCCACCGGAATTGGTCATGCCATCTTCAAGATTCTGGCCCGTTCCGTCAGATACTTCGTCCTCTTCGATATAGAGTTCATCGGAAACTGTCCACTCGCTCTTTTTTCCGTACTCTGCTTCCGTACTATTGGAAGGTACCGTACGGACACGGAAGATATACGTTCCCCGCTTCGTCATATAGGGATACAGGTTCACAGAAGTTCCTCTGTAGTTCTCCAACTTCTTAACAATTGAACCTCCGCGGTAAAGGTACACGTCATAGGCCCCCGAAGATGCAGTCTTGTCATCCGGCGCCGTCCAGCGGGCCTGGCCGAGAGAATTTCCCCAGTAAGCGTCAGCAGGATAATCAAACTGCCCCTTCACCGCTCTCGCCCGGACTGTAACCACCAGGCGATCACCGCTCTCGCGGGCACTTTCAAAATCCGCCCCGTTGACAGTCACTCTGCTGGAACTGTAGCTATTGCGGAAATAGTAATCATCCACAGGTTCCAGATAGATCCTGAGTTTTGGGGTGTCGCCAATGCTCATCCTCTTATTGGTGGACGTCGACCAGGACACATCCACAATATCATATTTGGATGATGTGGTGTAGACGTAGTTGGAATCCCCTGTATTGCCGATGGACATATCCGGCAGTGTCTCCCCCACCTCCAAATCTGTATCTACCCGAATGCTGACACTGGTAATTGCTGTTCTGGCCCAAGCAGGCATTGCAGGCAATATTGTCAAAACGGATGCCGTTATTGCAATTTGAATCAATCTGCGTAACTTACTCATGATCCCTCCTCCTCTCCTAGTTCCATTATAAGCAAACAGTCCAAAAACCGCAACTTACAATATTCTGACTTTTTTCTGACCGGAAACGATTTTTTGTACCAAAAAAGGTAAGGATTCCATTCTCCTGAAATCCTTACCTTCATCTCACCTGTTATAGCTTAACCAAGCTTTCACAGAAATTATACTAACTCGATGATTACTTCCATTGCAGCATCGCCCTTACGCTGTCCAATCTTTACGATTCTGGTGTAGCCGCCGTTGCGGGAGGTGTACTTGGGAGCAATCTCATCAAACATTTTTGCTACCAGGTCAACGGACTTGGTATTTTTCTTTCTGCCGGCCTTCTGTGTAGGAACATCCGTCACACCGTACAGAACCTTCATGATCTGTCTTCTGGCATGAAGTCTGGAAGGCATATCCTTCTTGATCTCCTTCTCCACCTCATCGTACACGGTTACTTTCTTGCCGTCTACAACTTCCTTCACTCTCTTGCCGTCTTTGTCCTTGCGTGCAACCTTGGCTGTTACCTTAACAGTCTCAAAGTTGTCCTTTTCTTTTACAGCCAGTGCGATCAGACCCTCAGCGATCTTGCGGATCTCTTTTGCTCTTGCCTCGGTAGTCTTGATCTTTCCATTGTAGATCAAAGCGGTAACCTGGTTTCTCAGAAGGGCCTTTCTCTGATCAGAAGTTTTGCCTAATTTTCTATACTTTGCCATGATAATTTTTCCTCCATTTGTGGAACACTCTGCCACGCTTCTTCGGTCTTACTGACAGAATGCTTTTCTTCCATAAATCAGTTTCTTACCGCAGGGACGATTACTCATCACTGGGGTTGAGCTGCAGACCCAGCTCTTTCAACTTGGCCAGAACCTCTTCCAGAGACTTACGGCCAAGATTACGAACCTTCATCATATCCTCGGAAGTGCGGTTGCACAGTTCCTCCACGGTATTGATGCCGGCACGTTTCAGACAGTTATAGGAACGAACAGACAATTCCAGTTCGTCGATATTCATCTCTAATACTTTTTCCTTCTCATTGTCTTCCTTCTCAACCATAACTTCAGCAGTTCTGGCGTTTTCGGAAAGATCAATGAAGAGATTGAGATGTTCGCTCAGGACCTTTGCCGCAAGGCTGACAGCCTCATCAGGAGCCAGGGTTCCATTGGTGAACACATCCAAGGTCAGTTTATCAAAATCGGTAATCTGTCCTACACGGGTATTCTCTACTGATAGGTTTACACGCTCTACCGGAGTGTAAATAGAATCAACTGCAATCACACCGATCGGCATGTCCTCTGTCTTATTCTTGTCAGCGCTGACATAGCCGCGGCCCTTCGTGATCGTCAGTTCCATATAGAACTTGCTGTCTGTGCCGCCGCTGAGGGTCGCAATTACCTGCTCCGGATTCATAATCTCAATGTCAGCATCCGCCTGGATATCAGCTCCCGTGATGACTCCCTCGCCCTCATACTCGATGTATGCGATCTTGGGTTCATTGGTATCACTGGTATTCCGAATCGCCAGGCTCTTGATATTCATAATAATTTCAGTTACATCCTCTTTTACTCCGGGAATGGAACTGAATTCATGCAAAACGCCGTCGATTTTCACCTGACTGACTGCTGCACCAGGCAAAGAGGAAAGCATAATTCTCCTAAGAGAATTCCCCAGTGTGGTACCGTAGCCTCTCTCAAGCGGTTCTACTACAAATTTGCCGTATTTCTTATCTTCTGAAATCTCTGCAATCTCAATGTTTGGTTTCTCAAAATCGAACACTAACAGCCCCTCCTTCTGGGTTCTATTCCTATTCTTGAGGGTTCCATAAACCACGCTCTGGCCCGCCCCAAAAGGCAGACCAAAGCGATGAACGGCTTATTATTTGGAATACAACTCGACGATAAGCATTTCGTTTACAGGAACATCAATCTCATCTCTGGTCGGGAGCTCCTTAACAGTTCCCTTTAAAGCCTCCTGATCCATCTCGATCCATGCAGGCACCATACGGCCGCCGGTCACTTCCAGGATGTCTTTGTATCTCTGTGCAGATTTGTATTTCTCCTTGATCTCGATCACATCGCCTGCTTTTACCTGGTAGGACGGAATGTTTACACATTTGCCGTTAACCAGTACATGCTTGTGGTCTACAATCTGTCTTGCTTCTTTTCTGGTTCTTCCAAGGCCCATACGGAACAGAACGTTGTCCAGACGGCATTCCAGCATGATCATCAGGTTTTCACCAGGCATACCTTTCATTCTGGTAGCCTTCTCATAGTAATTACGGAAAGGTTTCTCCAGTACGCCATAGATGAATTTTGCTTTCTGCTTCTCTCTCAACTGAGTGCCGTACTCACTCATCTTCTTGTTTGCTCTTTTGGATTCTCTGTTAGACTTTTTATCAATTCCTAAATAGATGGGGTCCAGGCCAAGGGATCTACATCTTTTAAGAACAGGAACTCTATCAACTGCCACTTTACTTACCTCCTAATTAGACTCTTCTACGCTTTGGCGGACGG
>CAJFOF010000082.1 GCA_904395885.1 uncultured Lachnospiraceae bacterium | reverse complement strand
TTGTTCGAATAAGTTGTGTTATTTTTTTACTCCTCTTGTCTAAAAGAGGAGCTTTTTCAAAGTTTTATTGCTTGTTCGAATGATTTATGCTATAATTCTAACACCAGGTAATTGTTTTGTCAATCAATTATCGGATTTTTATAAAGGAGATTGTATGAAATCGAAACCAAGAATACCCAAATACATGATAATCAAAAATCAGATTTTAGAAGATATCAATCAGGGGGTCTATGCCGTCGGCGAGGCAATCCCCTCAGATAATGAACTAATGCGGAATTTGAGCGTCAGCAAAAGCACCATCACTCAGGCTTTAAAATCTCTGGAATCTGAGGGCTACATTTCACGGCAACAGGGGCGCGGCAGCTTCGTCCTACCCCGTCCCCAGAGCAAAGTTGTGCTCAATCTCTCCATCTGCCCTATGGAGCATGAGGAAGAACAATTCTGGACTTCCCTGGTAAATGAATTTAATCAGACCTCCCAGGATTTCCAGATCAGCCTCACTTTCTTATCCAATCAGAATGCCCCCCTGCGGGATATTCTGTTTCAGAGCTTTGCCAGCGGAAATGCGCCGGATCTGTTCTCTCTGGACGGCCCCGATGTCCCCTACTGGGCCTATATGAATTCTCTGCTGCCGCTGGATGACTATCTGCCGGAGAGCTTTCTCGGTACTTTCATAGAGCCGATTCTGCAGCAGGGGACCTTCCGGGGCCACATATACCACCTGGGCTACACAGAATCCACCCTGTGCATCCTCTACAACAAAGAGCTGTTCTCCTCCCTGGGCATCCCGGTTCCCAAAACGCTGGAGGAAGCCTGGTCCTGGGATGAGTTTACCGACATCTGTTCTTATTTGAAAAAACACACTTCCGTCCCTTATCCTCTTTTGATGGATTCCGGCAGGGGCCTGTCCCCCCGGCTGGGCGAGTGGCTGACCTTTTCCGGCCTTCCCTTTATCTATCAGAACAACGGCAGTCTGTTCAGCCCGGATTTTTCCAGGACAGAGGGGTATATCAACAGCCCGGAGACAGTCGCCGCCATGGAATGGCTGGGCAATCTGTTCCACAAATACCACTATACCCACACAGAAAATATCAGCAGTTCTTTTCCAGGCAGCTTTGCCATGAGCCTTTCCCTGCCCAGCGCCTATTTCCAGGCGGCAAAGCAGTGCGATACCATCGGCATCCTGCCTCTCCCACATGCCCGGTGCATCGCGACGCCTCACGGGTCCTGGGGTCTGTGTATGTCCCGCCAGACAAAATATCCTGAGCTGTGCGCCGAATTTTTGAAATACGTATTCAATTTTCAGAACCAGCTGAAAATCAGCCGCTATACCGGTATGCCGGTAATCAAGGATATATACGACGCCATGGAGAGCTTTCATGCCGTCTCCAATCAGTCGAATATCCTGTTTTCCCAACTGAGAACCTGCTCATTCACCAGGCCTCAGACCCCAGCTTATCCCTTTTTCAGCAAGCAGTTTTCCTACGCGTATTACAATATCGCCCAGGGAGATGACCCCAAAAAGGAACTGGATCTTCTGGCCCGGCTGACAGACGACCATCTCTACCGGCACAATTACTATAACCTTTAAAGCAGTTAATAGAATCAAACAGAAGCAGGCGCCGCAAGACACCTGCTTCTTATCATTCTTATAATCTCTTTAACAGCTTCTCTCTCTCCGCCTCGTAGCCCGGCTTTCCAAGGAGAGCGAACATATTTTTCTTGTAGCTCTCCACACCCGGCTGATTGAACGGATTGACGCCCAGCAGATATCCGCTGATTCCGCAGGCAAATTCAAAGAAGTAAAATAACTGGCCCAGATAGTAGGCATTCTGCTCAGGAATATTGACTACCAGGTTCGGCACTTGCCCGTCCGTATGGGCAAGGATGGTTCCATTCATAGCACTCTTATTTACAAAATCCACGCTCTTTCCTGCCAGGTAATTCATGCCGTCAGTGTCAACGGCCTCCTCCTTCAACAGGACTTCTGCGGGAGAATCCTCTACATTCATAACGGTCTCAAACATGATCCTGGCGCCGTCCTGAATAAACTGGCCCATGGAATGGAGATCCGTTGTCAGATCTACGGCGTGAGGCAGGATTCCTTTGTGATCCTTTCCCTCGCTCTCCCCGTACAGCTGCTTCCACCACTCGGAAACGTAGTGCAGGCTGGGCTCATAGTTTGCCACGATCTCCACCTGTTTGCCCTTTCTCAGCAGGATATTGCGAACTGCGGCGTACAGCAGGGCCGGGTTCTCCTCATAAGGAGTTTCCAGAGCCTTCTTTCTTCCGTAAGCAGCGCCTTCCATAAGCTGGTCAATGTCTGCCCCGCTGACTGCGATGGGCAGCAGACCTACTGCTGTCAGTACAGAGAAACGGCCTCCAACGTCATCCGGCACCACGAAGGACTCATAGCCCTCTTCATTTGCCAGGTTCTTCAATGCACCTCTGGCCTTGTCGGTGGTGGCGTAGATTCTCTTATTGGCTTCTTCTCTGCCATACTTTTCAATCAACAGCTCCTTAAACACGCGGAATGCGATGGCCGGCTCTGTGGTGGTGCCGGATTTAGAGATAATATTAATGGAAAAATCTTTTCCCTTCAGAACGTCCTGAAGGTCTTTGATGTACTTGCTGCTGATACTGTTTCCTACGAAGTAGATTTCCGGAGTCTTTCTGTCCTCCTTGGAAAGTACGTTGTAGAAACTATGGGATAAAAACTCAATAGCGGCGCGGGCGCCCAGATAGGAACCGCCGATTCCAATCACCAGAAGAACGTCTGAATCCGACTGGATTTTCTCTGCCGCTTTCTTAATCCTGGCAAATTCCTCCTTGTCGTAATCCACAGGCAGGTCGATCCACCCTAAAAAATCGTTTCCTGCGCCGCTCTTGCTGGTCAGCACATCCTTAGCGCACAGAACTGCAGCCTTCATGTTGGCTATCTCTTCTGCGGAAATAAAGCTCGCTGCCTTAGAATAATCAAATGCGACTTCTCTTCCCATTGCTATCGTCTCCTTTTTCTGAAGTTTTTTGCACTGCATTTATCAGGTATAATAACCGCTTTGCGGTTATTATACCACACTTACCCATAAAAATCTATCCTAGATATTCCCGAATGATCTCTCCAAGGACGCGGATTTCCTCAGGCTTCAGTTCCTTCATCCAGCTTGTCCCATCATCATTTCCATCCGCCAGCTTATCGCTCGCCTCCTTGGCGGGAAGCTTGTCCCGCCCACGGTCCCGGCTGGCCGCCGTCTCGGTTATGGTTCTCTGTTCCATGGCCCGTCTGGTGTTTTTTCTGTCCCTCAATTCTCGGACATTGTTTCTAACTGGCTGGGCAGGTTCTGCTTCCAGCAGCCTCGCGCTGTCCTCGGACGGTTCACTGGATCGCTCCAGTTCCATTCTGTGCCACAGAGAGTTCTCCAGATAATCCTGAAGGCCTGCAAGGAGCTGGAGGCGGCGGCTTTCCAGTCCGGTTCCATTTTCCACAATTATATTTAAAACGGCAGCCAGGACCCCGACCGTGCCGTAGAGAACGATATAATAAGAATCACAGCGGTACCAGTAAGACAGGAAAGACAGGACACCTCCGGCCAGCAGGCACAGCCAGTTCATCTGGCTGGCAAAACCTGCCCACCCTGCCGGGGTCATCAGGCCTATTTTGGCATCAAAAAGCTGTTTTTCCAGATAAACCTTTGTATTTGGAATTCCCTGGCTTACACGGTAGGCATCTTCGGCCTTTTGTTTTAAACTTCTCAGATATTTGTTCTTCGTCATCGCCATATTATTGGTTTCTTTAATCATTCTTTTGTAGGAGTTCTTAGCGATTACTTTACTGATCATCCCGATCAGGCAGATTGCTGCCACAAGGTACAGCGCAGTTCCATTTTGTAATATTTGCAGCATAAGATTTTAAACTCCCCTTTCTCGCCAAAGCTCTCGGCAGATTCTCTGTGAGACAGAGATTTTTTTGGCGCGCGTACGCGCCTGTCGGCTTCCAAGGCAGGCGACCGGTCCTTCTCCTGCCTTTTCTTTCTGCCCGGCGGATGAAAATCCCTGTCCTACCGGCTTTGCTGTAAATCACATTATAGCGGCGGAATTAAGATTTGGGAAGTTCAAAACCCTTAAAATCGTTCGTCAAATTCTCTCTAAAAACGAGTCTTACCCCGTTAAAGAGGTTTTCCTTAACGGGGTAAGTTCTTCTCAATACCGCTCTGCAATCGCCAGAACCAGCTTTACAGAGTGGGCGATGGCCTGCTCTTCAAATTCCTGGTAGTCCATATTGGCACTGTCATCCGCTTTGTCGGAAATCGCCCGGATGATCAGGCAGCCTATTTTATTCAGATAGCACACCTGGGCGATGGCCGCTCCCTCCATCTCCGTGCAGTAGCCGCCAAAATTGTCTATTAACTGCTGCTTTTTCCCTTTATCTGAGATAAACTGATCTCCGCTGAGCACTCTTCCCACAAAGGTTTGAATCTCCGGATTTACCTGGTGGCAGCATTCCTGGGCAAGCTGCAGCAGACGCTCATCTGCCGGGAATGCAAAGGTGTCTACTCTGGGGATCTGGCCAACTGGATAATCAAACCCGGTGGCGTCCATATCGTGCTGAACCGAATCATTGGAAAGAACAATATCACCAATATTGATTTCCGGCCGAAGAGATCCCGCGATTCCTGTATTTACAATGGCGTCTACACCAAACCGGTCAACCAGGATCTGACTGCACATGGCCGCATTGACCTTGCCGATCCCTGAGCGCACGGTCACTACCCGTTTGCCCTTTGTTGTCCCTGTATAAAATTCCATTCCGGCAGCCAGCTCGACCGTTACATCCTCCAGAGCCTCTTTAATCTCCCGGACTTCTTCATCCATCGCTCCAATAATACCTAACATTGCTGTACTCCTTTCTCGGTTTTCCTTGGTCAGGTCTATTTTAGCATGGCCGCTCCGCTTCTACAACCAGTGTTTCTGCCGATTCCCCTTTTATTCTCCTTACACCCAGCCCCTTGTGACCAGAAAATCAATTTACTCTTCCCCCAAACTGGGTTCCATGTTATAATAATGATTCAGAATCTAATTGGAAGCCATATACATGAATACTGACCTTAGCGTCAATGTACAAACATAAGGAGGTTCAAATTATGACATACAAAACTCAGGGCGTCTGTTCCCGTGAAATCCATTTTGACATAGCAGACAACAAAATCACCCAGGTTCAGTTCGTCGGCGGCTGCTCCGGCAATACCCAGGGCGTGGCTCGGCTGGTAGAGGGAATGGACGTGGACGAGGCAATCCGGCGGTTGGACGGTATCCGCTGCGGGTTTAAGCCAACCTCCTGCCCGGATCAGTTGGCACGCGCCCTAAAACAGTATAAAGCTCAGGAAGCTTAATATCAAAAGGGGACTGGCCGGATATCAAATTCCTGTCAGTCCTCTTTATATGATAACAGGCGCCTTCAAAGACTCTCCTAAATACGTATCTTGGCATATCGATGATCCTGAGTCAGATACTGTTCCAGCTCCAGCCGTCTGCTCCGGCTCACGATGATGTTTAAACAGGCTTCCTCCCTTCCCTCCGTTTTTTCAATTTTCTGTCCAAACAGCGAATATTCTACATGCCATGTTTCCCCTTCTTCTCCGTTCAGAAACCCTTTCAGCCTTACTAGATCAGGACCAAATCTCCGATTCAGGCATTCTAACATCTCCCTGATGGTCCCTCTGCTGTATTTTCCGTCTGGACGAATCGTCTCATATGCGATCCCCATCAGCGGCGCTGCAATCTCCGCGGCCGTTTCCAGCGTCCTGCCTCCGTGCGATTCCTCCTCTTCCAAAAAAGAAAAAATGCTCTCCCGAAAGTTCTCATCGTCCCATTCCATGTGAAATACCGGCACATCAGGGTTTGGCAATGGGACCGATTCCCACTTCATTTCCGGGCGCATAACGATCAGCCCTGCGTACTCCAGTTGATTCCGTATCACCCCCCAGAAACTCCTCTGTCGGATAGCTGTTCGCGGTTTCCCCAGAATCGTAATCGGCGGTTTCAGCCGGATCAGCCCCTCCCCCTGCAGCTTTTCCAGTGGCTGAAGCAGCGCAGACAGTCTGGCTGCCCCGGAAGGCTCTAATATAACCCAGTCCGGCTTCACCGTCTTCAGCGCCTCCCGCAGAAAGCTCTCCAGATTTCCCGCCAGGGAACAGCAGACGCATCCGGAATTGATCTCACTGACAGCCAGCCCCTCCTGCCGTGTCAGTAGTCTGGAGTCCACATTGATCTCCCCGAAATCATTTTCTATTACCAGGCATTTCTCATTTTCCTTTAAAAAGCCGCACCCAATCAGTTTATTAATAAACGTCGTTTTCCCTGCACCTAAAAAACCGCTGATGACGATAAGCGATGCCGTATGTTCCATCCGTTTCCTCCCTCTTAGACCTGTCTGCTGCCGATACTGCAGAAGGCAGCATTTCCGTTTACTGACTTATTTTAGTATAAGAAGAATTATTCAAACAAGTTTATTTCACGAACCCGAGTCGTTACAAAAAAGAAACTTGATGTTTAATTGCGTCCATGCTTAAAATGTTTTTAGGGGTGGTAATCAATGATGTTGACTAGCCGGGAATATAGCATACTACTTTTGCTGTTTACCACAGAACGGAAATTTAAGATTGCAGCTTTGGCTAATTATTATGGGGTCTCAACGCGAGTTATTTACTATAATGCAGAAAATATCAGTAAATATCTTGATGATCTGAAAGAGCACGAAAAAACCGTTGGCTTTGCCAAACTTCTCTGTGAGGACGGATACCTGTGGCTGGAGTCCTGCCTTCTGGGTCCTAAAAATGTTATAACCAATCGAATCCTGGACGATGCCCATTACAAAATTGTTTTAAATCAGGAGGAACGCCAGTTGGAACTCCTGTACCAGATTGCCTGCAATCAATCCCTCCGCATTTCGGATCTGGCTGACCAATTTGGTGTCTCTAAGTCTACGGCAATCAAAGATTTTGACCTTTTGCAGAAATTTTTCAGCCAGCACGGCCTGACCGTCCGTACCGGAACCGACCATTCAGCCCTGAAGGGTGATGAGGTGCCTATCCGGTTTGTCCTGGCCGACTATATGGCCTGCCTTTTAAATGTCAACCGTGCTTTTTACAGAATGGTTCAGGAGCCTTATATCTGGCACTTTCGCCCTTATTACTTGTACTTAAACTGCCTGGAAGCCCTTTCCTTTGAACGCCTGGCAGAACTGATAGAAGAAGGATTCCTGGATTTTGATTTCCCCTACAAGATGTTCTGCAACTGCCTCTGCGGCATTATTATTTCCATCATCCGGGATGGGTACGGGAAGACGCTGGCGATCCAGGAGCCCTATACCAAACTGATTGAAAATATGGCCATCTTTGATATGGCAAAGCGGCTGATTGAGAAGGTCAATTACTATCTCCCTATCTCCCGCTCCAGAGATCTGGCAGTGTTTATCACTCTCCTGCTGGCAGGCTGCAGTGAAACCAATCGCCTGTCCCTCTATCTGGCCAGCCGTATTGATTTTCAGATTATCGCGGCTAAATTCGTATCAGAAGTGTGCAGAATCATGGGACTTCCGTCCAACAAACAGTTGATTGAGCGAGTCCACTCCGATATCTACCAGCTATGCATCAATCCGAACAGTGCCAGCAGCAGCCGGGATGAGGAAATCGGCTGGACCATTCAGTCTGACTACCCGGAACTGTGGAAGGCCGTGAAAGCGGCTGCTGAAGCCATTGCGCCCATGATCACCCGGCAATGGGGGCAGAATGAAATCGCCCGTCTGGTGTCAGATTTTATCGACACCTATGAAGAGCAGAAGAAAGAAGACTATATTCCTAATATTCTGGTAATCTGCAACAGCGGCATTGTTTCCTCCCGCTTTATCTGCCGAAAGCTCCAGTCCCTGTTTAAGATCCGCGTTTTGGGGTATGTCAGCCTGTACGAAATGGCCAATTTCATCCAATACCACGCCGTCGATTACATTATTACCACTGTCCCCATTCTGGAAGATTCCGTCAAAGTCATTCAGGTCAATTCCTATCTGTCGGAATCTGACTTGGAAACGCTGCGGCTGTATCTGCCCTCATACAATATGAAAAACAATCTGGTTAACCAGATTTTAAGCGCTGTGGAGGAAAACGGATCCTTGGAAAATCGGGAGAAATTTGTACAGACCCTTGAGAATCTTCTGGGATTCCCGGCGATCCCTGCAGCGGCGGAGGATTCCTTGGGAATCAACCGTCTCATTGACAAACGCCACATTATTTTAGATTACAGCTGCCAGAACCTGGAGGACGCCGTAGCCTACTCCGGCCTGCTCCTTGAAAACAGCAAAGCCATCGACCGAGTGTATGTAAATGAAATTGTAGAAAACGTCCGTCACGCCCCGGAGTATATGATGATCGGGGACAATATCCTGATGCCCCATTCCCGGGCAGACGAGCACGTGTTCCGCACTTCTGTCAGTGTAATCCGTTTAAAGGAACCCATTCCCTTAAACGCCGATTCACAAATATATATCAAATGGATTTTTACTCTGGCCACACGCAACAGTACCCAGCACATCTTTGCCCTGGAACAGCTTTCACGTATCATATCAGAAAAAGAGATGCTGGATGCCCTGGAAGCTGCACCGACAGCAGAACAGTTCAAGCTGCTGCTGGATCAGTTTGCAGCCCGGGATGAGTCGGCCGACGAAGGGAGGTGATAGGTGTGATCGATAAAAACTTGATTGTTAAGGGCGGCTCTTTTCAAAATTATGAGGAGGCTATCAAATTTGGCGGCCGGCTCCTGTATGAAAACGGATATGTGGACAGCGGCTATACCGACTCTGTCCTTGAGCGCGAAGCACAGTTCCCTACGGGGCTTCCCACACAGGGCGTGCCCATGGCGATCCCGCACACAGGCAGCGAGCATGTTCTCAAGAGCATGTTCTGCCTGGTGGTATTTTCAAAACCGGTCATGTTCCGCCAGATGGGGGACACCAGTGAGCTGATCCCCGCTGAGATTATGGTCATGCTGGCTATCGACGGGGGTGAAAAACACCTTAAATTTTTATCCAATCTGATAGGGCTTTTTTCTGACGGCTCTGTGCTGACAAGGATCAAAGCTGCCGAGGATGCCGGCAGCATCTGCCGGATCTTAAAAGAATTTGAGCAGTTCAATTTAGACTAAAGTGAGGGGGAAACAAAGATGCAGGAAAAGAAAGTGCTGATCTGCTGTGCCAATGGGGTGGCAACATCGACATTCATCGCAATGAAATGCAAAAACAAATTCAAAGAACTGGGGATCAATGCGGCGGTGACCACATGTACCAGTTTGGAGGTGAAGAGCAAGGCCCAGCGTCTGAAACCGGATCTGATCATATCCAATGTAGGGAAAACCATCAATGTGCCGGAAGGAATCCCGGTAGTCTACGGGGTGAACCTGCTGTCTGGAAAAGACGCCGATAAGACCTGGGAAGAAATCTTAGCCTGCTTAAAAACAGAATGAAAAGGGGGAATTTTTAAATGGAACTCATCACAACTATTTTCAGTCAGATCAACGACCTGGGCGCCACAATCACCATGCCGATTATCTTTACCATCATTGGTCTGCTGATCGGAATGAAGTTCGGTCAGGCGCTGAAGTCCGGCCTGATGTACGGCATCGGCTTCGCCGGGCTGTGGCTGGTTCTCGACTATTTTATGGCGGCATTGAGCGAAGCTGCCAACGGCATCAGCGCCAATCTGGGCTTAAATCTTACGGTGGTAGATGCGGGATGGATGCTTGGCTCCACTATGGCCTTCTCCTCTTCTCTGCTGCCGGTAGGTCTGATCGCCTGCATCGGTCTGAATATTCTGCTGATCCTTGTGGGGTTTTTAAAAACTCTTGATATTGATATCTGGAACTATTGGATGGTCATCACCGGCGGCGTGTTGATCTACCGATTTACCGGCAGCTATTGGCTGGGCATAGCAGCCATCCTGATTTCTTTTGTTATTGTGGTAAAATTGGGCGATATCTTTGCTGAACAGGCATGGGAAGCAGAAGCGATTCCGGAGGGAACCTCTCTGCCCCACCTTGACACCATCACCATGGCTCCTGTCTACTGGCTGGTAAATAAGATCATTGACCGGATCCCCAAGGTACGCGACTGGAATTTCTCTCTGGAAAGCCTTCAGGAGAAAATCGGTATCTTTGGCGAGCCTTCCATCATGGGACTGATCCTGGGTGTTCTCTTGGGTGTCTGCGCCGGTTTCGATGTCCCCCAGATCCTAAATCTGGCAATCGTCTCCGCTGCAACCATGGTTCTGATGCCAAAAGTGTGCGGTATTTTAATGGAAGGTCTGGCGCCGATCTCTGAGGCGACTCAGGAACTGGCCAACAAAAAATTTAAAGGGAGAGAGATCCGAATCGGTATGGATGCCGCTATCGGCGTTGGAAATCCGAATGTTTTGATTTTAGGGATCATTATCATTCCGATCATGCTTGTAGAAGCCGTCATTCTGCCTGGGAACAGAATGATACCTTTTGCAGACCTCTCTAGTATGACATTATACGTTCTTTGGGCCGTAATTACAAGCAAAAACAACATGTTCCGCGCCATCATCGCCGCCACGGTCGGCGCTGCCGTGTACCTGCTGTGCGGCACTTTCGTGTCAGAGGTTTATACCCAGGCAGCCCAGATCGCCTGCCCGGATATGATCCCGGCAGGAACCAGCTTTGTTTCCAGCATCAGCGCAGGCAACCCGCTGTATTCGATCCTGCTTGTGATCTGCAGACTGCTGGGACTGGGAGCATAGTGATTATCATCTGTAAATATACCTGGAGGTTTTTATGACTACGAAATACGAATCAGAAAATAATGTTCAGCTCCGAAAAGAAAAGTTAAACTCAATTCTGCAGAAGCAGAGCCCGGCCCTGATGCTCGGGGGAATCATGGCCACCGATATGCGGATCGCCAACGCTGCCTACAAAGGCGGCTGCCGCATCTTTGAGTCCAATCACCCTGCCATGGCTCTGCAGATGGGACTCTGCGGGGCAACTACCATGAATGAGGCCGAGGCGATCCGCCATCTGGTTCCCACATCCCGGATGATCACCGCGGTAGAGGGGCTGCGCTCCGTGCTGGGGGAGGACATTTTTATCACCTGCGCTGCCGCCGGCACTTTCACAGAAGCTCAACCCGTCCCCTTTACCCAGGAAGACGCTCTGAAGTTGGCCTACGCCGGTGTGGACTGCATCCACTCCCACAAATCCACAATTGAAGACATTGCACTGTTGGCAGAATACTGCCACAACGCAGGCATCCTCTGTGAGGCGTACATCTCTGCCTATGACACCTTCGGGGTGCAGGCTCCCACCGATGAGCTGCTGCTCCAGGCCATCAAAGATTACGAGCGTGTCGGCGTCGATATCCTGGGCCTGTGTACCGGAATGATCTATCAGGGCCAGGGGGCAACGGGATTCAGTGATGAATGCCTTCACAGGATCGATCTCTTTATCAAAAATACTCATGTCGTCAAAGCTCTGGAAGGCGGTATCAAGCCCGGCAATGTGGGCGCTGTAAAGAAGCTGGGCTTCGATATTCTGGTAATGTCCACCGCCCTGGACAATATCTGCCAGGACGCTACGGAAAATGCTGTCAGAGAGGTCCTGGCACTGTAAACAAACGATTGGCAAACGCCCTTCACAGCCAGGTCTCATCGCCTGGCCGCGGAGGGCATTTTCTTTTTCATAGACTTTCCCCCTGAAATATTATAAAATAACAGAAGGCAGATCTGCCGCTGCACAGGTGGCCAGCCAGGCTTCCGCCCCAGTGCAAAATCAGGCAGACGAAAGGATGGAAAACAGATATGACACTATGTAATATTTATTTCAGCGCAAAGGGCACTACCCGGACCTGCGCGGAATGGATTGCATCTCACCTGGGACTTGACAGTATCGAATACAACTGGCTCAGCCCTTCCCAGCGGAAACCTCTGGAGATTTCAGCCGACGACGTTCTGCTTTTCTCTATGCCCATCTATGGAGGCTTTATTCCCCATCTGTGCGCTGAGCAGGCAAAGCAGCTTACCGGCCACGGCACTCCTGCCATCATCGCCGCCGTCTATGGGAACCGCCATTATGACAATTCCCTGCTGCAGATGAAGGATCTTCTGGAAGCCCGGGGATTTGAAGTGATCGCCGCCGGCGCTTTTCTGGCAGAGCACTCCATATTCCCCACTGTAGGCGCAGGGCGCCCCGATGAAAAGGACAAAGCCGCCATGGCAGAGTTCGCCGCAAAATGCCGCAGTCTTTTGGGCCAGCCAGACTTATGGCAGGACAGAGAACTTCAGGTTCCCGGTACCCCGGGATATGACGCGCTTTCTTTTAAAGGCGTTCCCTTTAAGCCGGACGGCGATGAGCACTGTACCGGATGCGGCCAGTGTGTCAAAGTCTGTCCACAGAATGCAATATGCGTAAGCGACCCGCGCAGCACTGACAATGATCTGTGCATCTCCTGCGGTGCCTGCATCAGCGTCTGTCCCACCGGCGCCAGAAATTATCACCAGGATGCCTACCCCGCTGCCAAAGCTGCATTTGAAGAAAAATGTGCAGCATACAGGACCCCGGAAACATTTTATATAGCCTAACGCTATACTCTTATGATTTTTCTGGCAAGGGACAAGCCTGCGCCCGCCCCGCTGCAGACCAACAGGGCGTGTCTGCAGCTCACAACGATCGCCAGAGCCATATTCAGCCCGCCTGAGATCCCTCTCCAGGCCTCCGCCTCGGCAGGCAGCAGCTCTGACCCATAAGCGGAGAGCCAGAAAACAGCCGCACACAGTAGGAAAGGCACAAGGCCTCTGCCTGTATCATACAATTTCAGCCGCGTCTCTCCTCCGACTTCCTTTTTGCTCAAAATCCACAGGCTCCAGATAGCTCCCATGAGCAGCATGGCGCCGCCGACCGCCAGGTACGCCGCCAGCCCGTAGTTTCTCTCCGCAGCGATGGTCCGGACAGATCCCAGACCGGTTCTGCCTCTCCAGAAAGCGGCGGCAAGCCAGACGGTCATACCCGCCATGAGTGCAAACGAAGCTATCTGCATAAGCCTGGAGGCCAGCACCAACACCCGGATCACTCCGCCTGCGGCCAGCTTTCCCGCCTTCAGCGCAATCCGTCCGGATCTCTTTTTTCTCCTGGAGCGCCTGGAACGGCCTTTCTTTCTGCTGCCCGCGTTCCCGGAATTCTCTGTGTTATCCAAATGATCGATTTCCTGACTGTCAGAGTCCAGCAGAGCGCCGCAGCTGCTGCAGTACTTCCCCGATGACTCCTGACCGCACCTTGGACAAATCATATTATCACACTCCTCACTGATATAGGAGCCATCTTACCACGCCAGGATGTCAATCAGGTGACAATTTTCTTACCGTTTCCGGACAATTTTCTTAATATTTTCGTACAGTCTGCCATAAGTCCGGCTCTAGGGATTTAAAATCCAGACTCCAGGTAAAATTAGAAGCTAGTTGAAGCGCCCAGATCACCCCGTCTTTATTTTTATATATACTGTACTCATCTCCCAAATAGACTCGTGGAACCTTTTTCCAGTTTTTAGTTCAGGGGAAGTTCTTCCGTCTCTTCACAGCGCCTCTGTCAGCTATTAATCACCTCCAGTACTTCATAGATGTGCTCCGCCTCATCAATCTCCTTTCTCTTCTCTGCATCTCCCAAAAGATCTACCAATTCCTCCAGCACCTTTATATGCACAGTGTTATTGTTTGAAACCAGCATAATCACCAGGCTTACAGGATCATTGTCAGAATGGCCAAACTTTACCGGCTTATCCAGAGTGATCATGCTCATGCACGGACCAGAGAGTTCTGGGGCTAAAAGGTGGGGCAGCGCCACACCCTTATCGATTACCATATACCCGCCTAGTTTCTTTTTGATGCGAATCATCTCATCGATGTGCCTCTGCTCAATGTATCCTCTGCTCTTCAAAAGTTCTCCGGCCGCCTGGATTGCCTCATAACAGTTTTTAGCCTTAACGTTTACAGCAATCAACGATTCTTCCAACAATGTTTTCAGCTCAGGTTTTTTCCGGTTGTCCAGTCCATTCACTTCCTCATTAATGTTTCTTGCCAGTTCGATAGACAGCTTGATTCTCTCTTCCGGCTTCAGCTCCAGCGACCTGGCTGCAATATTGATTGTCGCACTGATATATTTATTGATGTCTACCTTCTGCATTCTGAGCATAAAAATTTTCATCAGGCGGTTGACATCCTCCAATTTCAAAAGGGGATTAACTGTTATACACTGATACTTACTGCTCTCCAGCGGCATCGTCGAGATAACCAGATCACAATCAGGAAGTTCCGACGCATTAACAAATTCATTGTAAGATATGGTTTTTACTACATTAATATTATCAAACAATGACTTCAGTCTGCTTTCCAGTATTTTTGAAGTGGCGATCGTGCTGTTACAGACAATAATAATATCTTTCTTCTGGGGCCCCTCCAAAGGGTTTTTCATCATACATGCCACAATATACATAGCGATATAAACAGCCTCATGGTTGCAGACTTCCCGGCTGATTTCCCCCAGTCTGCCTCTCATAATTGACCACAATTTTTCCCTTACCACTTCGCATACATCGGGAAATGTCTCCTCAATCTCTTTCAGCACCGGATTGTGTTCTGCCGGTATGTCAAGAAAGAGGCGGTACCTCATGACATTGATGTGAGTTGCCAGCTCCATCACCGTGTCCTCCCCCTCCTCAAATTCCAGCTCCAGAGAGTCCTTTACTTCTTCGATCAATTCTTTTGCAATCAGCACACTCTCCACATTAATTTCATGGGATGCACCAAACTTTCTTAGAGACATCCATTCTGCGTGGATCATAAACATCTCATCCTTGCTGATATCCATCCCCGTCTCTTTTTTTATCAGGTTGTGGATCTTTCCCCCATCGAACCCCTCCTGAATCTTGATGTGGGAATAAGTATTCTCCTTTGTGCTGATAAAGTGGCCTTTCCGTATCCGTGTCCAGGCCGTCAGCAAATACAGGAACATGGCGCAGAAACCATTGTCGGATATTTTTACCTGGGCGCTCTCTTGCAGCGCCTGGATTACTATCAGTATCTGCTCCCTCCACATTTCCAGAGTTTCCCTGAAAGAATTCATCTGGTATTTTTCCATGGCCTGTTCCGCCTGAACAAATCTTGCGCTGATCAAAGTCTGCTGATTGGTAGAAGTCTCCAGCATTTCCCGCAAAATCATGATACAACCTCTTCGAATATTATTTTCCGTGTCTCTCACACAAATTCCCATATGAGGTTTGGACACCATCTGGATTCCGTTTTTCTCCATCCAGCTCCGCACTTTTTTTAGATCATTGGAAATAGTAGCAGAACTTACATCCAGCTGTTCTGCAATTTCTACGATGCTGGTTGTCGTCCGTTCAGCCAAAAGCCAGCCTGTTATAGCCTTGACCCTCTCCTTGGAAGACATTACGTACCCGTCCCCACCTCTTTTCTTCAGCAGGGCCGCAATCTTTCCCTCCGGATCCTTTAAAAACACACCGATTCCCGAAACTCTTACCGTCAGATCCAAAGAATGTTCCTTCAGCCACTGATCGATAACATCCAAATCGCTCCGGACTGTACGAGGACTGACAGATAATTTCTGGGCCAGCCACCCTATTGTTATAGGTTTCTGTGAATGGATCAGCATCTCGATTATCTGCCCGCACCGTTCATAAAGCATTCGCATTCCCTCACTTCAGTCTTTTCAAAAATATCCAGTCTCATAATTTCTGTATCTGAAAGAATTCTTTCATCTGAATCAATCCATTTTAAACCAGCCTTTTGAACCCAGTCTGTGATTAATTCCCTTAGCTCTTCCTCTCCGTTCTTTACCTTGTAACTCACCCATAGAGTACCGCTCTGAGCAAGGCAAGAAACCGCCTGTTTTAAGACGGCTTCCTTTTCTTCTATATATGAAATCACCATAAAAAGGCATATCATATTGTACTGCCCTTTCTCTAACTCGTCCACATTCCAGGTAAAAGAAAGATTTTCTCTTTTAAAGCTTTTAAAGTTTTCCTGTGCGAACCGGATCCTTTCTCTGTCCGGGTCATATCCTGTCACCTCGCGGGCCCAGGCCGCGACCCACCAGCTCCCCCAGCCGTAGCCGCATCCATAATCCAGGACGTTCTTATCCCACGCATACTCTCCTGCCCTTTCATAGCAGGAAAACATTACTGAGAGAAAGGGATCCTCCCTGATTGTCCTGATAATTTCCTCTGTACCCGTTTCCATCTTTCTTCCACCTCATTTCAAACAGGCAGGCTCCGCTCTTCCACGGTGCCTGCCTATCCGTTCTAAATTGTATCAAAGTTTAAACAGAGACAGAACCCTGGCAATCAGATAGCCAATCGTATTAAAGTCCATTGCCTCATAAGCGCCGCCTGTTGCAATCAGATGTCCAGTCAGCGGGAATGTCAGTGCCACGGCGAACTGCAAGATAAATCCTGTGATAAACGCGCTGAAGATGCAGTTCTTCATTCCTCCATGGGCATTTGCATAAACACCTACTAGAGCTCCTTCAAAGAAATTGATCTGAACTCCAGGAACGACTACTGGTGAAAATCCAGTTAACGCCATAATTAAAGTTGCAGCAATAGATCCCAGTAAGCTGAACACGAATCCCAACATAACTGCGGTTCCTGCATACGGGAATACCGTTGGATAATCCAGACCCAAAATTGCGTTCGGCAGCAACTTTTCAGCAACACCCGAGAAAGCCGGAATCAGCTCTGCCAGCATCATGCGAACGCCATAGAGGATTACAGCAATACCGCCGCCAAATGTCAGAGACTGGATAATAATGTACAGAACCCACGGTGTATCTCCTGACAGTTCAGCCACTACGGATGGCCCGGCAACTATGGTAAATACAATATTCATAACCAGCATGGCCATACAGGTTGCAATGACACTGTCCTTTAACCAGTTGAGGGACTCTGGGAGCTCCAACTCTTCTGTGGATTTTCCTCCCTTTTTGAACAGCCTGCCTGCCTCTCCTGCAATTACAAGGGAAACTGCGCTGGGAACATAGTTGGCATGCTCCGTTGTGATAGGTTTTAAGTAATGTGCGGAAATAGTTGTTGCAATCCAGTAATAAATACCGGAAATAATGCCCCCAATGGCAATGATCGCCGCAGGAGAGTAACCAAAACCTGCCATGATGCTAGCCATAAATCCTGCCCAGAATAACTGCAAGTGAACAGTAAGTGCCAGATTCTTCCATTTAGTCACCCTCGCCAGGATAATATTGATAACAAAGCCTACAATAAAGATCAATGCTGCCTCTGTTCCATATTCTGCCATAGACTCTGCATAAACTACCCAGTACAGAGGCAGTACCCCATCTACCCCTAATCCGCTCTGAACCAATGTGGTTAAAAGCGTGATGGGCGGCCCGATAATCTCCGTACCTGCGGTCAAGACCAGATACCCCATCATGGTCTTGGTGGTTCCCATCACAATGTCACTGAAGCTCTTCTTCAAGAAAATCAAACCAATACAGGCCGCGATCCCAAGCATGACCGTCGCATTTCCCAATACGTTGGTAATAAAATCAATAGCAAAGTTCATAAGCTCCCCCTTTCATTTGTAATTATACCTTCTCTTATCTATCTTATAGCTTCCAGGCTGCCGTCGGTGTCTGTGTCGCCCAAATTCCTCCGTCAAGTCCAATAGTTTGCCCCGTAATATAACTAGCCTCTTCGGAGCAGAAGAAACTGACCAGATTAAACGCATCGTCCGTCTCGCCAAACCGCCGCAGCGGAATCTGGCACAATTTACTCTCTGCCCTATTTTTAATTACATCTTCTGCCATCGGAGTGTTCAGCACACCTGGCGCATAACAGTTTACACGGATATTGTAGGGCGCCAGTTCTGCCGCCCACACTCTCGTGAGAACGATCATTCCTGCCTTGGCCGCCCCGTAGGCGCCTGACCCTGTATTGGGGAACGTCGCCAAAATAGAAGCTACATTGATAATGTTTCCTCCTTTTTCCTTCATGTACGGCACTGCGGCGCGGGTACAGTACATCGGCCCCATTAAATTTACACCGATCATTAATTGGATATGGTCATCGGAAGAAGTCTCGATCATTCCTTTGTGGAGAACACCTGCATTGTTGATCAGGATATCAATTTTACCAAACCGTCTTCCGATATCTTCCATAACCGCCGTCACCTGGCTACTGTTGCTGACGTCAGCAGTATAAGTCACAAAACGATCCTCGTCCGGCTTTACTTCCTCTACTACACTCGCCAGATTTTTTCCATTAAGATCCAAAAGGCATACAATAGCTCCTTCTTCGTAGAAACGCGTTGCCAGTTTTTTCCCTGCCCCTTGTCCGGCGCCGGTAATCACCGCCACCTGATCTTGAAATTTTCCCATAGCTATCCTCCTGTCTGATAATTCCAGCCTGCGTCTTCTTACAAGATCCCATTCGCTTCACAGTATTCTTTCAGCTTATCTTTAATCTCCTGCTTGTTCACAAAGCTGGTGAGCTGTATAACCGGCTTGTCAATATCCCGCATCAGATATGCCAGCTCTTTTCCAATCAATACCAGATCCGCTGCCCGTGCCGCACCTTTACCAGTGGTACTGTCACTGACTTCCAGCTTTGCAGGTACTCCCAATTCTTTTAAGGCTTTCTCAGCGTTCATCTTTAAGATTACGCTGCTTCCCATTCCGCATCCACAAATTGCAACAATCTTCAACATCAGTCTTCCACCTCCACGTTATTAAAAATCTCTGCAATCGCTGCTTTATTCTCACATGCGGCAATCCTTCCCATCATGCTCTCATCCTCAAAGACCGTTGCTATTGCCTGAACGATCTTCAAATGAAGATCATCATTGCTCCCTGCTAATCCGATAAGCAGATACACCGGGTCATTGCTTTCATTGCCAAACTCAACAGGATTGGACAGAGTTATAATGCTGATCCCGCTTTTCAGGACGCCATTGGAGCTTCTCGCATGAGGCATTGCCAGCCCCGGGGCCACCACAATATAAGGTCCAAGGGTTTCCACTGTCTCGATCATAGCATCCACATACTCTTCCTTCACATAACCGTTGTGCACCAAAATAGCGCCTGATTTCCTGACCGCTTCCTGCCAGTTCGCTGCTGGGACATGCAGCTCAATATCCTTTACGCTCACCAGCTCATTCATCTTATCCTCCGCCCTTCTTACAGGCCATTGATGATTTCTTCTCCCGCGCTGGCTCCAATTCTGGTAGCACCTGCCTCAATCATGGCCAAAGCATCTGCTGTTGTTCTAATACCTCCCGCTGCTTTTACACCGGTTTCCGCTTTCACGGAACGACGAATCAGTTTAACATCGTCTACTGAAGTGGATCTGGGGAGCATTGCCGAAAATCCAGTTGAAGTCTTTACAATATCTACACCATGTTTTTCTGCCAGCTCACAGGCCTTTACGATTTGTTCTTCTGTCAAAAGAGGGGTCTCAATAATCAGTTTTACAATAGCCCCCTTGTCGTGGCTTGCTTTTACAACGCCTTCCAATTCTTCATCAACAATGTCATATCTTTCAGATTTCAGCGCCGAAACATTCATCACTAAATCGATTTCTTCAGCTCCCTTTTCCAGGGCATCTTTTGTCTCATAGATTTTCACATCCGGCCAGTCAAATCCCAAAGGAAAACTAATAACTGTGCAGACCTTTGTGTCAGAACCTTTCAGGACCTTAGCTGCTGTTTCGATCATATTTGGCAGGATGCACACGCTGGCAAATTGATTTTCTCTTGCTTTCTGGCAGAATTCTGTGATAAACTCTTCTGTCATTCCCGGTTTCAGTGTGGTCTGGTCAATATAACGTGCTAACTCATTCTTATTCATGTCTTAATCCCTCCCTCTTTATTCATCAAAACTGTCCACGATCTTAAACGAAGAACTGGTTGCGATCCGGTCTGCTCCTGCTTTTATCATGGCAATTGCATCCTCTTTTGTTCTTACGCCGCCGGAGGCCATGACCTTGATCTCATCATGGTAACGGTCTTTTATCAGTTTTACCTGGTCAGTAGATGTGACAAAACCAAAACCGGTATTTGTCTTCAAATAGGGAATGCCAAGCTCTAAAGCCATCTCTGCTGCTCTCAGCTGCTCATCTTCAGACAGAAGACTGGCAAAATAAATCATTTTTAAAATTTTCCCCTCCATAATGTCTACAAACGGCTTCAGCTCTTCTTTCACATAGTCATACCGCCCCGACTTAAAGGCACTCACATCCATAGATACATCCAACTCATCTGCTCCGTCCTTCAATGCTCTTTTAGCTTGATATAATTTTGCTTCATGAGTCATCCCACCCAGCGGATAAGAGATAACCGTGACAAGTTGTTTGCCCGCATTATGAAGAATCTCTGCATTACCTTTTATAAAAAACGGCTCTGCCAGTGTTGTAGCAAAATTATAATTCAGCGTTTTTCTTACAAAATCTTCTACTTGCTTCAATGTGGGTGCCGGTGTAGCTCCCAATGAAGCGTCAATAATCCTCTCTACGTCATTTCGTTTTACATCCATGCTCGTATCCTCCTTTATATGGCATTTCTGTGTTTCCCTGTTGCCCTCATTCTACGGCCACAGATGCCAAAACTCAATTTGAAATATCCCCGTTTAGTTGTGGAACTTTTATAATTGTTTCATTGTTTTTGTTCCAAAATTTATGTTTAAATCACATATTTTCCTTCACCTCTACCGCTATTAGTTATGCATTTTGCCAAAATATTCAACAAAAAAGAGGCTTGTCCTTACAGACATCCTCTTTAACAAATCATTTAAACCTTTAATCTACCTTCTCCCCCCAAAATTTCACTGTTACTGCAAGCCCAAAATCACATGTCGCACTTCTAAAATTTGACGTACTAATTCCTATCGATTCACTGTCTCGATAACCGTACTTTGCCCACAATGTAATCTCTTTCCCCGCTTGAATATCTGTGGGTTCTGACAATCTGTACCCTGTCCATGCTTCCTGTTTTGTATGACTGTCAGAAATATCCCAGCTCACTCCCGCGTGACCACCATCATCAACGTCAAAAACCCCACAATTTTTTTCCGATATTCTGAGCGCTATTTCTCCTCTTGATGAAGTTAAATCTGCCGAAGAACTTCCCAATACCCTCCAGCACCCATCCTCACACTGCCAAAGCTCAACGGATCTTGACTGCATCGTCTCATCAACAGCATAATTTAAAAATATCACCTCGTCCTCAAGAATATCCAAGACTTCCCGGGTCTCCCGCGTAAGTTCAACAGGACGGATGGTCATACTGGCAGCGCCTGAATTCACTCTTATTATCACAATCACAAGGACAAGCAAAACAATCGGCAGTATCACTCTCTTCATCTCTATCAGTACCCCGCTTTTTCAAATCTTGTCGTCCTTCCTCAGTTTATCATATCCTCTTCACTCTGACAAGCCGGAGATTCCCACGAAATCATTCTAAAACCAAAAGGCCCTAAACAGTAATTATTACAAAATTTGAAAATTCTGTTTAAGGCCTTTGGAAACAACAATAATTATCTTATTAAATTTTAATTATCTGTCAATGGCTTTACAAATCGCTCAAACCAGATGTATGCCACTTCTTTTCCCGGTTCAGCCGTCAACGAATGGTCAAGGCCCGCAGGCACAAAACTCCAGTCCCCGGCGCGATGGGCCACACGCTCGTCCTCAACAGTCAGGGTAAAGTCAGCATTGTCCAGACCATAATTCCACTGGTCTACGGCTGGATGGCCTTTCTCCACAGTTCCTTCCCCTACCGCTTTTACTACACCCATCAAATTTCTGCCGATCTCGCCTTTATATAGTACCTGCCAGCTCCTGGTATGAGGGCCTTTGCAGTCCTGAGTATACTCCCGACATTCCGAAAAAGAGACAAAGAACGGAAGCGTCGTATGGCATGCCTCCTGGGCTTTCTTGTCCTCTACATCCATGTCCATCACCAGGCACAGAAATTCCATATCTGTGGCGGCATGAATGGCAAAATCGCTATTATCAAAGTCAGCGACAAAAAACGAAAGTTCTGTGATGTTGCGTGCCCATTTTTGCGTCGCTACATATCCAGTTCCGCTGGTAAAACAATAGACCGCACTTTTATCTGCGTACTTTTCTGGCGAAACTGTACAGCCCGCCTTCAAATAACATTTATAATTGTACACACCCGGAAAGCTGCCCGGGAGCAGTTCCGTCTTTGCAAATCCATTCACAAATTCCGCCTTCATATCCTCTTTTCTCACAATTGCAATCGCCATTTTTTCTTCTCCTTTGCTATACGATTATCCTATTTCCGCTGCTAACTGCTTCATAAATTCCGGAAATGTCTCGACCTCCTGCATATCGCACTGAAGAGCTTCAAGCTCTCCCCGCCATGCACTCTCCCACTCTAATGAGTAGTATCCCTGATATCCGGCCAGGTAAAGCATGCCAACTATCTGCCGGATAGGAATGATTCCCTCGCCTATCCTAGTATATTTCCAAATCAGCCGGTCAGGGTCATCCCATGGGAGGCCATCTTTAATATGCACGTGCACAATATGCTCACCCAAAAATTTCATTGTCTCTTCAACGGACTCCCCCTGCTCCAGGGGATGCATAATATCCCAAATCACCTTTGTATGTTTTAATGAAGTTTCTCTGTATACTACAGCCAGAGCTTTTCCCGTCGCAAATTCATTGTGGGTTTCCACCCAGATCTCCCTGCCGTAGCTGCCCGCCAGCCGATCCGCCTCCTCCAGCCAGCGAAGGATCCCTTCCCTGTCAATCCGAGAAGCCGGCGCATCGGCTCTCAGCCGAATATTTCCCAGCATAATGCGAATGCCCCTCGTGTGCAGCAGCCCAGCGATCTCAAGCAATCGACGCAATTCCATTAAATCCTTTTCATAGTAGTCATTGAGAACGATCCCGCTCCCCAAATTGCTGACACGCAAACCGCTCGCCTCAATCTCCCGGGCTGCAGCCTTATAGCTGCTGTCTGGAAGCGACCGGCCAGACCAGCTATGATAATCCATCCTGATTTCAATTGCATCATAACCTGCACCTCTGCAACACTTCAGAGTGTTCTTTAAGGTCCAGTCTCTAAATGGCAATGTACTGATCGCCAGCTTCATAATGTCTCCCCTCTACTGCACACTCATGCGAACCGCATACTCATACGGGATAGCATCCCGGTATGGCTTTCCGGCATAAATATTCTCCACATCCTGAATCAATCTCAATGTAACCTGCTCCCGCATATCGAATGTAGGCCCCGCCGTATGGGGGAAAAGCATAACACCAGGCATTTTACGAAGCTCATCCTCCTTCGGAAGCGGCTCATCATGGTAAACATCTATCACCGCCCGGAAGCGTCCTGTGGCCAATTCCCGGTATAGAGCCTCCTTCTCCACCAATTGCCCTCTGGCCGTGTTGACAAATAAAGCCCCCGGCTTGATTTTTTTTAGAAGTGCCTCTCCAATCATCCCTTCTGTATCTTTATTCCAGGCCGCGTGGAGGGAGATCACATCACACTCGGAAAAAATTTTATCCAGTGACGCCCTCCTGGCCCCAAAGCTGGAAGCCTCCTCCTCTGTTATATATCGGGAGGCGATGTATAACTCCGGCTCAAACCAGGACAGAAGCTGCATATAATATCGGGAGATCGCCCCAAAACCTACAATACCAATCTTCTTTCCGATCAGCCCATGATTCCAGCCGTTTTCCAGCCTCCAACCACCATTTCGCATAGATGTGAGAAATTCATCATTCCGCCTCAGAGACATCAGAGTATAGCATAGGCAGCCCTCTGCCACACTTTTGGCAAAGATATCATTTCCGCTCAGGACGATAACCCCTCTGTCGTATTCTTCTTTAGAAACGTAGCTGGCTACAGATCCCCCCGTATGTGCATGGATTTTCAAGCAGTCTGCATGTCGCAGGACATCGTTGTCCACAGCCGGCGTCCCCCACCCAGAAAACAAAACCTCTACGCCCCTAATGTTTTCTATCAGCTCCTGCTTTGTAAAACTCTGGCGTCCCGTCTGGTTGTAGATCACCGTCCCCATTGCCTCCAGCTTTTGAATTGCATATGGTGTAAAGAAACTATCTTTCACCTGCCCGTCTCCCACCGATACCAGTATCTTCATATTGCACCTCTCACCATATTTCTAATTTTGAACCCAATACAGTCAGAATCGCCTGTGTAAAGAAAAAATCACTGTAAACCAGATATCGATTGCGCCCTTCCTCCTCCTTATAGTTAATGGACCCATAATAGAGAATTCCATCTGTCTCCGGATCCCAGTTGCAGAAATGGCGCTCCATCTCCCTGAGCATGCACAGCGCGGCTTTCTGATAGACCGCCCCCTCCTCTTGAGGCAGCGTTTTCGCCAGTTCCAGTAGACCGCAGGCCGCAATCGCTCCCGCAGACGCATCATATATCACCGGCTCTTTCGGGCTGCGGAAGTCACACCTCGGCAGCCAGTCCTGCCATACATTAGAAATAAAGTAATTGGCCGCCCGCTTGGAAATATCCAGATACTCCCTCTGCCCGGTGTGTTTGTAGCTGATGAGGAAGCCGTACAGGGCCCAAGCCTGTCCCCTGCTCCAGGAACTGCCTATGGAGTACCCCTGTCCTCCGTCTTCTCCCAGCTCTTCCCCTGATTCAGGGTCATAAATCACAATGTGCTTTGCACTCCCGTCCTGACGCATATGGTGTTCCATAGTTTTATTGGCATGGGCCCTGGCGACACGCGCAAAACGCGCGTCGCCAAGCTCTCCAGACGCCCAGTACAGAATCGAAAGATTCATCATCGAGTCAATAATCGCCCAGCCCGATGTATTCTCATCCGGATAGTCATTCCAAGCCCGGATATATCCCCCTGCCAGATTGAATCGGCTCATCAGCAATGTCGCCGCGTACAGTGCTCTCAAACGTGACTGCCCATTCCCTGTAATCTTATAATCCAACCCAGCTGACAGTTGCCACAAAAATCCAACATCGTGATGCAGTCGGGAATATTGGGCAAATGCACCATCCAGCATCTCCTCCCCCTCTTCAGCGGCAGTCCGATACAAATCTTTATTCGTTCTGTCATACAGCAGCCACAGCAGACCCTCCCAAAAGCCATTGGTCCACCAGCAAATGTTTTTTTCTGCCATATTCTCAAATCTGCCATTTTCTGTGCGGTAGGGAATAATTCCGGTTGAGCGCCGGACTGTGATTTCCATCTTACTTTCGATCCTTTGGAACACCTCATCCGCCCATTGTCTGTTTGTCTCATCGAATACCAGCATACTTTCTCCTCATCAATCAGTTCTGCTGCATCAAGCGGTCATATGCATTCTGGTATGCCTCTACAATCTCGTCCATACCCATATCGCTCAATGTCTGCATATATCCATCGAATTCACTGTCAATATTTGTTCCATCGAAGGTCCATTTTTGAAGCTGTTCCAGCATATAGGACCGACAGGCCGGATATTTAGATACAATCAGGTCATTCTCTTCCGTCGTAAAGCTCAGAGCCGGCACTTTAGGATATTTCTTGCCTACGACTCCGCTCTCTTTGTAAGCATCCATCAGCTTGCTGCCCTCCTCGTCCATAGCAAACGACTCATAAGAATCATCATGCAGGTATGCAATATCTTCAATCATTCCACCCATCTTCATGATCTGCCCATTGATGGCCTCCGTAGAATTTAAAATGTCATCCGTATAGACCGGTTCTCCATCTACCATATTGTAGGTAACGCCTTCCACACCATAGGTAGACAGCCTTCTTCCCGCCTCTGTAAACCAGAAGTTCATATACTTCATACTTTCCTCCGGATGTTCATTATCCACAGAAATCGCCCACCCGGAGCCCGTCAGCCGATCACGCGAGGAGGCTTCCCACTGATCGCCGTTGATATCTGCCGGAGGCAGCATTCCTACTAGGTGGAAGCCTGGCACAGTTTCCGCCATTGACTTATTATAACCGCTGGTAGACGCAACCCAATCGTGAGTCACACCTCCGTTGTTTTCTGAGAACAACATCTCACGCACATTAGAATCCCGGGTGAAAATCTCAGGATCGATCAGCCCCTCCGAATACCACTGACTGATATTCTTAATTGCATCTTTATACTCCTGAGAATATGTACCGATAGAGACGGTTCCGTTGTCATCCACATGCCAGTAATCACTAACACCAAACAGGGCAAGCAGGGGGGTCATACGGTTGTCCAGGCTGGACTGTCTCATGAAAAATCCTATCTCATCCTTAACTCCGTTCCCATTGGCATCATTTTCTACAAAAGCCACCAACACGTCGTGAAGCTCATCCACAGTCGTGGGGACCTCCATGCCCACTGCATCCAGCCAGTCCTGGCGAATAAACCACGCTTCAGAAATCTGGCTCTCATAGATAAATGGAATCTGATAAATATTCCCATCTTCTGCTGTAATCGCACCTTTAATATCTGGATTTTCATCCAAAATTGCTTTAATATCCGGAGCATACTCCTCAATCAGATCATTCAGCGGAATGAATGCCCCCTCTACCCCATATTTGTTAATATCTGTTCTCTGGCCTCCGACAAGATCCGGCAGCGTCTTTCCTGTAATCATCAAGTTAAAGGCCTGAGCAGAATCCGTGTCCATCTCAGACGCAACTCCCTGCAGTGTGATATTGGTAAAACGCTCCGCCTCTTTTGGAATAATCATACTGTCATTCAGCACAATCGTGTCATTCCAGTGAATGTGAGCCGTCAAAGTAAGCGGGGTATCAGAACAGATGTATTTGCCTCCCTCTGCCAGTTCTGTCGTCCCCGCTGCTGTCGTTTCTGCTGCTGTTGTTGTCTCCCCTCCCGCTTCTGATGAAGGCGCAGTCGTCCCGCCTCCTCCACAGGCACACAGACTTCCCGTCATAATCAAACACAGTGTACTCACCAGCCATCGCTTTTGTTTCATATTCCTTCTCCTCTCCTTCATATATACAGGTTGCAAGTTACCCTTTTACTGCACCCACAGTAAGCCCTTTTACAAAATATTTCTGAACAAACGGATAAACAAGTATGATGGGGATAATAGATACAACAATAATCGCGTAGACCAAAGTTTCCCTGGTAAAATCAAATCCCGTAGAAGAATCCAGCGCCGACATCATCTGATTTTCAACAATAATTTTTTTCAGTAAAACCTGAAGCGGAGCCTTTTTAATATCTTTCAGCAAAATCATTGACCAAAAATAGCCATTCCAACGGTTGACCGCACAGTACAATGCAATCGTCGCAAACATCGGCTTGGAAAGGGGCACCATGATCTTTGTAAAAATACCGAAATTGCCCAGACCGTCAAGGCGGGCCACTTCTTCCAATTCAACAGGGATGCCCTCAAAATATGTACGCATAATAATAATATAAAAGGCATTGCACGCAAACCCCAGCAGGATTCCAATACGGGTATCCAACAAATTCAGCGAATCCATATTAAGATAGACCGGTATAATCCCCGCTTTAAACCAGAGCGTCAGGGAAATCAGGAAACCAAATACTCTCCGCCCCTTCAGCCGAGTTCGGGAAAGAGCATATGCCCCCATACTCATTACAATAATGCTGATCCCCGCCCCAAATACTGTATAAAAAATAGTATTTCCGTAGGACAGAAAGAAATTTGCGATAGAGGGGATCCGCTTGTACGCCTCCAGCGTAACACCGACGGGCCAAAAGATCACTTTTCCTCTGATCACTTCACTTCCATTGCTAATAGAAGCGATCAGTGTATAGTAAAACGGGTACAGCGTACACAGCAGAATCACTGTCATCAAACAATAATTGAATATGTCAAACAGTTTACTTCCATTGATTTTCTTCTCTCTTTTTTTCATACGCAATCACCATAGACTCGTCTCCGTTATTTTTTTGCTGACTTTATTCGCCAAAATAACAAGAATAAACGAAATTACTGAATTCAACAATCCGATTGCTGTGGCATAATCGTAGCGCCCCTCCAGAATTCCAGACCGATACACATATGTATTGATAACATCTGCCGTCTCGTAAATACTTGGATTGTACAGTAAAATGATCATCTCATATCCAACATCCAGGATGCTTCCTAACTGTACCAACAGCATAACCATAATCGTTGGCAGCAGGCCAGGCAACGTAATGTGTAGCGCCTGCTGCAGCCGGTTTGCTCCATCTACTTTTGCCGCCTCATAGAGGTCATCCGGAATCGATGTAAGAGCAGCAATGTAAACAATGGAATTGTAGCCTATGGTCTGCCATACGTTTACAATTACATAGATCGGTACAAAAAGCTCCGGCTTGGACAAAAAATAGATCGGCTCAAATCCCAGACTCTTTAAAATTGCATTTACAATCCCGCTGGTCGGGGACAAAAAGCTTGTCACCATGCTGCATACCACAACAAGGGAGATGAAATGTGGGATATAGCTGACTGTCTGTACCAATTTTCTGAACTTTACATTTTTTATCTCGTTGAGTAGCAACGCCAGAATAATCGGGGCAGGGAATCCGAACACCAACATGCTTAAGCTGATCGTCACTGTATTGCGGATCGTTCGCCAGGCAAATGCACTGTTAAAAAATTCATAAAAATATTCCAGACCTACCCAGTCGCTCTCCCATATCCCTTTATAGGGGCTATAGTCCTTAAATGCGATGATCAGACTTGTCAGCGGTTTATAAGAAAAGACCAAAATCAGGAGCATCATCGGGCATAGCATCAGATATAGATCAAAGTCCTTCCACCATTTCCGCTTCCGCGGCATCTTACGAATCTGTTTCCCACCAGGTTCCATAAGCATCCCTCCTCACAGCCGCAGTATAACCCATTTTTTTCTCTGATTTCAATCGCTATATTTTATTGTGTAATTTTTACAATTTTCTTCTTTCTGTCTCCGTTTTTTATCATTTTTTACAATAATTGTTTCTTTTACAATGCTAATCACAAAAAATGGGTAAAAAAATAGCTATTTTCTCGCGTCCAAAAACGAAAAAATTAGCTATTTTTTATAAATACTATTTTTCATTCACTTCTGTTTTTAGCATATTTACATACTGTTTTGGTGTCGTACCGCTATATTTCTTAAAGATACGAATAAAGGTATTTACATTGAAGATTCCAGTCTGAGCTGCAACTTCGCTTATTTTAATCTTAGGATTCTCCTGCATAAGTTCCAGAGCCTTCACATAGCGTTGATAAGAAATGTATTCTTTAAAATTATTATCCATTTTGTTCTTAAAAACAACGCTCATATAATGGAATGAAAGCCCAAAATGCTCGGCCACATCATTTAATGAAATATCCTCCGACAGATGCTGCAGTATATATTCCTCCAATCGTTCCCGCAGATCATCCGGCGGATGAACCGTTTTTCCTTTCCCCTTTTCGTGGTTTTTCTCTACCACAGTTTTCTGAAAATCTTCTGAAATCGCATTCAGCCTTCTCTGCAGTTCCTCGTTCTGATTTTTCATACTCTTAACTTTATTTGCAATTCTGGTAATTTCATTTTCACTGGTATCTGCAGATTCCGATGTCTCAAACACCACATGCGTCAATTCCTCAATAGGCTGATATACTTTCTGTGAGACATGCTGTGTAACAAAATAGACAATCCCATAAATTGGAACTAAAGCACATAACAGCACCAGCACGATTCCCAATACCATTTCCATGTAATTGCGCTGTACAACCCCGCAATAGATAATATCGAAGTATTGGGACGTCTGAAACCGGTAATCCAAGTGGTTTTCTGTATATCGCTCCATCTCGCCGCGTGTTAAATTACCGCTCTCGTCAGGGATTCCTTGCGGCAATTCCTGGTGCCTTAGATCCTGTACCTTGTCGTCTCTGCTCCAAAAGTAGACTTCAATATCCTCATTATAGCTGGGAATATCCACCATGCTGAAGGGAATTGATAAAAGAAGATATACTTTTTCATTTAAATAATCTTTTGTCGTTATATAAAAAATATACTTATCAGTAAAAATAATGCTATCCTTTGCATCAGTATTCGTCAAAAGATCCACTGTTCTTTCGTAGTCCTGTTCCGTAAGTTCCCAGTCCCTCAAAAGGTATTTCAATTTTGTAGAATTTGTATCTGTCACCACCAGCTCTTCATCTTCCCTCTGCACTGCAAATGCAAATCCATTGCGGCGATATGGCACCGAAAATTCCTTCAGCTTCTGCTGTAGCTGAGTCATCTTCTGATAATAAGAGTCTTCTCCAGAAAGCGCAAACAAATCTAAACTGTTCATTTCCTTCAAGTTTCCGGCCGCCGCAAAGAAATCCTCATATACCTGCTCATATTTTTCCACATACTCCCCAAAAAGCGCATCATAGCCTTCCTCTGCCTTTTGGATGCGATTGTATTGGATATAGATAAAAAATAAAAGCGCGGTAATAATCACTGTGGCATAAATCACCAGCGAATATGTATAGATCATCTTCCTCAAATACTGCCTAGATTCGTTTTTTTGTATTTTGCCCCTTAAACTTTGAAGTACATTTTCTTCCCTCATATTAATCGTAACGACCCATCCTCCCCTGTTACGGGCGCAAGCCTGCCCTATACGATTATTATACACAAACAAACTTTAAAGAACAATATTGCCAAAACAAAAAAGGAACCACATTTCTGTGATTCCTTCAGAGGCGACAACCAGATTTGAAGCGCCTGTCGCCTCTAAATACCATAGGAATGGAGGGTTGTGCATACTGATTGATGTTTGTGCAAACATCGCGCAAACAATCAAAAAGTCTCTTGTTATCAGGCTTCTTTAATGCAAACAGCATTACGCCATCGCCACCATGCATTCTTTCTCACAGAACGCGATTCCATATTTCAATACCTTTTTCATACCCCTGCGCTGCAGACCGGCAGCATACTTTTTTTCCTCAATCTGTCTCAAGGCCTCCGCACAGGCTTTCTCCAGATTCCCATCGTGGGCATACTTTATCTCTATCACAATGCCGACACGTTCCGGGGTGCGGATGGAAATATCGCTGTAGCCTTCACCAGTTTCTGCATTGGACTGTACGCTCCAGGTTCCCTGGCCCTGCAGAAGTCCCAGCAACAAGCCATGGTAGAAGTTCTCCTTCATTCCTTTTCGCACTGCAGAATCCCGGATACTGATGGAATCCCATAAGTAATCATACAGCATATCCTGAATCATGGCTGTATCGCCAGATGGGAAGGCCTGA
>CAJFOF010000081.1 GCA_904395885.1 uncultured Lachnospiraceae bacterium | reverse complement strand
GTTTCCTGTACCTATTCGCCCTCCTTCCTCCACGCAATACACCGCTATACACAGATATAACCCTGCTCCATTTTAGGATAGCCCAGCAGAATGACATCGTAGTCATCCATACTTTCAACTGTGGAGGCCAGGGCTGACCTTGCATTGGTATCCAACTCCTGCCTAGCCCGGTCTACCGTCTCATTGTAACTTGCGGGATAGGGATCGGCCACGGTAATCTCAAACAAATCCCCTCCGACTGCCGCCTGAATCTCCTGGGCCGCTTCTTCCGTATTTCCCGTCTTTGAGAAATATGCGATCAGGATCCGACTGTCTGCCTCCGGCTCTGCGGATACCTCCTGTCCCCTGGTTCCGGCATAACCTGCTGCCACCGCCATAGTCTGCACCACGCCGTCTACGGTCCACGCCCCGTCCTGATTTACGGTATAGCCATCCGGGGTCACTGTGCCTGCATACATCCAGCCCTCGCTGTCAAATGCATAGCATTCTGCGATCCCATCCCCGTTTCCATCCAGCCACTGCCATTCCACACTCTGGTCTGGGGTTCCGTAATACTGACCGTTTCCCAGATCGTACCACCAGCGGGACTGGTTGTCCCCCTGCCCCAGCGTCCAGCCTGCCGCAAAAGCGGTGGAAGCCATCAGGGACGTCATGGCAAATACTGCTGTCACCAGTTTCCATAAGGTTTTCTTCATCGTCCTGTTCTCCTTTCTTCATCGCTGCATATATAAACCAGCCGGACCACGCCGCCTTCCATAGTTTCTGCCTGTCTCAGATGAAACTGAACTGCTCCGGGTGTCTCTTCTGGACGATACGCGTCAAATACAGACGCCCCCTTTTCTCCGCTGGCCGCCGGCGCCAATACCAGGCTGAGTTCGTCTATCGCCCCCTGCTTTAAAAAAGTCCAGTCAATCATTCCGCCGCCACAGACCAGCAGCTTACAGATCCCAAACAGGCGGAAGAGCTTTTCAAGGGCAATCCCGCAGTCCAGGGAGTCTTCTCCCGCCTGAATATAGGAAACTCCTTTCCTTTTCAGGTATCTGCGATATGCAGCCGGCGTACTCATAAACGGCCCGGAAATCCGTCCGTTCAGAGCGCTCAGGATATGGCAAATCACATAAGGTCTCTCCATGGCGCATATCTCCTTTCCGCTGTCACTTTCTCCGCAGCCATTCCGACACATAATAGCCGATGAACACAAAGAGTACCCCTATGGCGATATAGTCTAAGAGAAAATACACATAGGCCTCTCCATAGTCAAAAAACACGAAATGGCTCTTTAAAAACATATAAGTCCCAATGTCCCGCCTGACAAAGGCACAGACACCGTATCCTGCCCCGGCAAATCCCAGGATCCGCAAAGTCCATTTCCCGGCTGCCGCAGGCCTGCCGAAGCTGCGCCTTGCCATTCCCAGGAACATATTCCAGTGAAAGCCCAGATGGAGCGCCATCAGCACAAATCCCCAGTAGGCGCAGATCATATGCAAGGTTCGGGCCAGAGCCTGACCTCCTTTTATGGGGAGGAAAGCGAAAACATGGCGGGAAAGAATGATTCCGCTGACCATAGATCCCGCCATTGCCAGCAGAATCAGTCCTGCCAGAAGCGTCTGAACGGCACGGTATCTGGTGTATTTTCCTCTGGTTATATTTTTCGTCCACTGGATGTTCAGAACGTGATGCAGGATCAGCAGCAGGAACATTGCCACTCCGATCCATTCATGGGCGGCTTCTCCTACCATTTCAAATCCCATCAGCAGCAGAAGAGCTGCCGTCATCCCTGCATCTGCCAGGATTTTTACTGCCATTTTACGGTTCATGTTTCTCTCTTTCTGATACTCTGGATCCGCCAAACACCTGCGACATAGGTACTGTCTCCAGCATCCGGTCCAGAGCTTTAACCTCCTCTTTGGTCAGCGTCACTTCTGCCGCCTGGGCATTTTCCTGCAGCCGGCTGTATTTCCGTGTCCCTGGAATCGGCACAATCCACGGCTTTTTTGCCAGCATCCAGGCAAGAGAGATCTGAGCCGGAGTGGCGTTCTTTCTGTCTGCAATATCCAGAAGATTTTGAATCAGTTCCTGATTCTGATCCATCCCCTCCGCTGTAAACTGGGGCATGGCGCTCCGATAGTCTGTCCTCTCCGCAAAGTGGGAATCTTTGTTATACCTGGCTGAGAGGAAACCGTTGGCCAGCGGCGAGAATGCCACAAAGCCGACCTGCAGCTCCTCCAGCACTGGAAACAATGCCTCATACTCCCGGTACATCATGGAATACCGGTTCTGTACTGCTGTTACCGGACAGACCGCGTATGCCCGGCGCAGGGTCTCCTCATTGGTCTCGGAAATACCCCAGTGAGTGATTTTCCCCTGTTCTATCAGCTCTTTCATAGCTCCCGCCGTCTCCTCAATGGGAACGTCCGGATCGACTCTGTGGATATAGTACAGATCCAGGCAGTCTGTCTGAAGGCGCTTCAGAGACCCCTCGATGGATCTTTTGATGGTCTCCGGCCTCCCGTCCGGAATCAGCGGCTTATTGACTGCATCCGAACTCTCATCAAAGCGGATGCCGCATTTGGATGCCAGAACAATCCGGCTGCGGAAGGGCTTTAAAGCCCTCCCCAGCAGCTCCTCATTGTCATTGGGATTCTCCGGCGTCCCGTAAACCTCTGCTGTGTCAAAAAAGGTATATCCCATATCCACCGCCTGAGCCAGCAGCCGGGTCATCTCCCCTTTGTCTGCCGCCGGGCCGTAGGCATGGCTCATTCCCATACAGCCCAGGCCGATCTCTGATACCTTCAGGTCTTTTCCCAAAATCCTCGTATTCATGGTCTCATCCACCTCACTCTGCCTGTACATTTTCCTGAATCCAGTTTTCCACATGGTCAGCGATCACATCATTATTCAGATCCTGGAACATGAAATGGTCATTTCCGGTAATGCCTTCTTTGGGAAGATCAATAACGGTACAGTTGCCTCCCTGGGCAGTATAGCTCTCTGCAAAATCGTAGCAGGTCTGGCGCATTGCCTGCCATGCGGCTGTAGCCTGGATTGCCGGATCGCCATTATCAATATAATCTCCAAAATACATGGCAACTGGAATATTTTTCTCCACAACTCCATTGTAATCCGCCGAATCCGCTGCCGGCGCTCCGCCGGGCTCAATAGCCACAATTGCCGCAATGTGATCTGTATACTGAGCTGCCGTCCAGCCGGGGCCGCCGCCCTGAGAGTGAGTTACCAAAATGGAATCTTTTCCTGTCATCTCATATACCTTGTCAATTGTGGCCGCCACCGCTCTCGCCACTGTCTCATTGTCGAAATCCGCGCCCATATCGGAGGTCATTCCCGTGTCCGGCGTCATCTGGCGGAAGAACTGGTCCACAGATTCGTCGTCATTGGGGAACTGGGACCCTTCATTGGGAACCGATTTTCCGTCCTCCCAGCGGCCGATGCGGAACTGAGTGTACCATCTCTGATCCAGAGTCTTGGTGCTGATGTCGCCGCTGACAGAAGTGGCTCCGGCCTCTCCTCTTCTGGGCTCATCGATAAGGAATACGCTGTGTCCCATCCGCAGGAACATGTCAGACCATCCCTCTCTTCCATCCGGCGTCGTCATCCAGCCCATGCGCGACTGCCCGTAACCGTGAAGGAATACCATGGGGAGTCCTGTCTCCTCCTCCGGGATCTGGTAAAGAACGTTTGCGTGATCCACATGGGCGGTCTGCCCGGCTCCGGTCTCCTCCCAGTGATCCTCAGGGTTGAAGGTTCCTTCTGAGGTCATGGTAATGCCGCCTGCAGAAAAGATTCCCTGATCTGCAATCACAAGGGAACCGTCCTCTGACTGGCTGCCGCCTTCCGTCTCCTCTGCGGCCTCCGTGCTCTCCTCTGCCCCGGTGGTCTCCTCCTCTGTGGCTGCCTCCGTCTCTGTCTCAGTTTCCGCTGCCGCTGTCGTCTGAGCGGCAGTAGTCTCGCTGGTCCCGGCACCGGCGCAGCCCCCAAGAAGAGCCACGCTCACCGCTCCTGCCAGCAGCGTCAATTTCCATCTCTGTTTTCTCATAAATGCTTATTCTCCCTTCTGCTTATCTATACGTTTCGCACCAGCCCGGCCAGGTGATCTACTACTGCCGGATCCCGGTGATCAAAGAAACAGCTTTTTCCTGTATCCATTGCTGCAATCGCCGCCATATCCTCTTCGCTCAGGGCAAAATCAAATACCTGGAAATTTTCTTCCATCCGCTCCCGCTTTACGCTCTTTGGAATGCAGACGACACCTCTCTGGATCAGCCAGCGCAATACTACCTGAGCAACGCTTTTTCCGTATTTGCGCCCGATTCCCTGAAGAGTTTCATTCTGGAACAGGCCGTTTTGGCCCTCTGCAAACGGCGCCCAGCCTTCCATCGTCACGCCTTTGGATTCCATATATTTCTGAGAATCCTGCTGCTGGAAAAACACATTGGCCTCTACCTGATTGATCGCCGGAACTACATCGTTGAAGGCAATCAGATCTGCCAATCGGTCCGGGTAAAAGCTGCACACGCCGATGGCTCTGATCTTCCCTTCCCGGTACAGCTCTTCCATGGCCCTCCAGGCACCGTAGTAATCATTCAAAGGCTGATGGATAAGGTACAGATCCAGATAGTCCAGGCCTAAACGATCCAGCGATTTCTGAAAGGCCTTTTTGGCCTTCTCATAGCTGGTATCGGAAATCCACAATTTAGTAGTAATAAACAGCTCTTCTCTGGGGATTCCGCAATTCCTGACGGCTTTTCCCACCGCCTCTTCATTTCCGTAGGACGCCGCCGTATCAATCATACGGTATCCCACTGAAACCGCATCCAGAACTGCCTGCTCGCACTGAGCTGCGTCCCGGATCTGATACACGCCAAACCCCAGCCTGGGCATTTTTACGCCATTATTTAACGTGACATATTCCATAAAACCTCTTCCTTTCTCTGATTTTCCGGAAAGCACGCCGGCCTGTGCTTTCCCCGGCTGTTGTCTTCATTATAAAAAAATCGGAGCTTCAACAGAAGTCCCGATTTGTTTTGCTGTTTATACCTTTAGGTTTTATCTATGTACTTTACAGGCTCTTTGCCCAGGCCTTTATATCCGCATGGTTGAGCAGTTTGCCCGGCTTCCAGACAGCAGACGGACAATGGCTTTTTAAGCTTTGCTCGGCCTTCCCGATCCCGCTGCCGCCGGAGGTTGCGAAGGGAATCATGGTCTTTCCTGAAAAATCATAGCTTTCCAGAAACGTATCCACAATACGCGGTTCCACATACCACCAGACGGGAAAGCCCACCAGAATCGTATCATACTGCTCTATATCTGCCGCCGGCTCTGCAATAGCAGGGCGGCTGGCCGGATCGTTCATCTCAACGGAACTACGGCTTCTCCGGTTCATCCAGTCCAGATCCGCCGGCGTATAGGGCGTTTCCGGGCGGATTTCATAGAGGTCTGCCCCGATAGTTTCCGCAATAGTTTCTGCGGCCTGAGCAGTCACGCCGCTTGCCGAAAAATAGGCAACCAATAGTTTTTTCATCCGTGTCACCTCTCAATCAAAGCTCAATCAGTTCATACTCCCGGGTGCCGAAGCCCAGCTCTGCAGCCGCCTCAATGGTATGGATGCCGTTGCGGCTGTTTACCCGCTCCATAAAATGCTCTTTCCCGGGATCATCGGAATTTACTACCAGGTCAATGCATGCCTGATCGATGGCCACCGGATCCAGGGATGCCAGGATGCATCAATGCAGTAATTGGACTCTCCAATGAAATTGGCTTTCCCAATGTATCCATGAGCAAAATTGCCAAACGGGCTGGCATTTCTTCCTCTACTCTGTATGTCTATTTTGAAAATAAGGAGGATATGTTCCGAAAGGTCTATACTGAAGTAAAAATCCGGATGGAGCAAGAATGTGCCAGAGACATCAGCTCATGGGAAACCATTGAACAATCGGTAAAGCAAATCTGTAAAAATGCCCTGCAATATATTCAGAACTATACGGATGAATTTCTTTTTATCGAACAGTCCTGCAACTCTCCTTTTGTTACCAGGGAGATGTTAGACGAAATTGACCGGCACAGCAGAGAGATTGTTGAAATTTTCGAGCGTGGGATTGCCGAGGGTATCTTAAAACAAACGTCTCCCATTCTGCTGATCAGTTTTTGCTACTATCCGATCCAACAGATATTTAAGGAATGCCAAAAGCCAAATTCTATGCTTCCAGACACAGATTTTAATCTGGTTTTTCAGATGTGCTGGGATGCTATCAGACGGTGAAGATCTGCACCTTATAAGATACTTTTTTCGCTTTTAAAATTAAACGATTATTCGATTATATATAAAGGAGACAACTATTATGAAAATATTTTATTTCACTGGAACCGGCAACAGCCTAGCTGTCGCAAAACAGTTTAGAGCTGACCTTGTTTCCATTCCTCAGGCAATAAAGGAAAACATTCCTGTATATAAAGATGACGCCATCGGAATTATTTTCCCGCTCTACTGTCTGAACCCGCCAAAAATGGTTCGGGCGTTCCTGAAGCAGGCAAGATTTCAGACCAACTATCTGTTTGCGGTTGCTACCTACGGCAATCAGGCAGGTGCCGCAATGCAGGAGCTGCAAAACACCGTAAAAAATTATGGTTTCCAATTTGATTACATGAATACCCTGCTCATGGTAGATAATTTTCTCCCAAACTTTGAAATTGCGGAAGAAATCGCACTCCTGCCACAGAAGCGCACACAGGAATGCCTGGAACAAATCTTAGCCGATGTTTCACAGCGCAAACATTACATTCCGGAAGTTACCAAACAGGACGAATCCTTTTCCGCCATGTGCATACCGTTGATGAAGCAGCAGGATAAAGGAGAAAATGCAAAAGCCTTTACAGTGAATGACCGCTGCACCCTCTGTGGAGTCTGTGCAAAAGTCTGCCCTGCAAACAATATATCCTTATCCACATCTGTCACATTCCAAAACCGATGTGAAAGCTGCTATGCCTGTATTCATGCCTGCCCTCAAAATGCCATCCATCTAGCCAATGAAAAAAGCAGTCTGCGGTGGAGAAACCCGTTTGTAACCCTGGCGGAACTGATTCAATCCAATCAATAACACACTCTTTAAATTTTAATATTGATTCTGCGGGCATAATTAGCAATATTTACATTTGCCTGGTATTTAAGAAGAATATGATATTGTCAAGATTAGTTGACACATTTATCTCAAAGATATCACTGACTATGCTACCAGTTCCAAAGCCTCATAATACTG
>CAJFOF010000080.1 GCA_904395885.1 uncultured Lachnospiraceae bacterium | reverse complement strand
TCCATAATATAGGCCAGGTTTTCTGCCACACCGTCAGGCAAGACGCCCTTCAGTGTCTCTCCCAGGCGGCGAACACCGTCGGAGCCTTCCGTAATCCCGGAAAGAAGCTGACTGTAGCGCTCTATACTGTTCTCGGAAAAACCGTTCTCCCGAAGCTCTGTCTGGACGCCCTCCATGCCGATCTTGTCCAGCTTGTCCAGGGTGATAAACACCTGTTCTGTAGAATCTTCCGGGAATCCGGCATACAGAGCCATTGCCTTCAGAATATTCCGGTCATTGATGCGTACAAAAAATGTCTCGCCCTTGCAGATCTTTCCCAGTGCTGTGGTAGTGGCCAGAATCAGCTCAATCTCCGCCATGGGAGTAGCATCCCCCAGAATGTCAATATCACACTGAACAAACTGGCGGAATCTGCCCTTCTGAGGCCGGTCTGCTCTCCACACGCTCCCCATCTGCAGAGCCTTGAAAGGCGTCGGGAGGGATGCTGCATTGTTGGCATAGTATCTGGACAGCGGAAGAGTGAGATCATACCGCAATCCCCCATCCACCAGATCGACTTCCGACTGAGCTGTCTCCAGGTTCAGTTTTTCCCCTCTCTTTAAAATCTTAAAGATCAGTTTTTCATTGTCGCCTCCCTGTTTGCTGGTCAGGTTCTCGATATGCTCTACACAGGGTGTCTCTATCTGGGAAAATCCGAAACTTTGATAGGTCTCTTTGATTTGATTGGTGACATAATCCCGAATCTGCATTTCCGCAGGCAGGATATCCTTCATCCCGGTAACCGGTTTTTTCTTCAAAGCCATATTCAACTCTCTCCAATTCTATTAGTCAGCAGACCGCCCACTCGGCGCTGTTACATTATTCATTGTAAATTACTTTTCCCATTTTGCAAGCATTTTTTCTTTTCTTTCCAGCATTTCTTCTATCCGCTCAATATACTGGCCGGCATCCTTTACATTCTCTACCCGTTCTTTTCGATTCTCTTCCGGAAAGATCAGCTTGGTCGTTGTCCCGGCCCCGCAGGCCGCGATCGTCTGAAGCTCTTCCATGATCAGAATATTGTAAAGACATGCTTTTCCTGGAAGAGCGTAACCGACATTTTCAAAATTCCCTGCCATGTTTTTCTGACGGTATAAATAATAAGGTTCCATCCCCATCTCCAGAGCCGCTTTCCGGCTAATCTCCGCCATGGCATCAATATCCTTTCCCGTCAGATCCTTGTACTCCTCCCATAGGAGATTGAGTCTGGATGCCCGCTTGATTGCCAGAGAATGAACCGTAATGGAATCCGGCTTCAGAGCCTTTACCTCTTCCATGGTTCTGTCCACATCCTTCGCCGTCTCCCCGGGGAGTCCGATGATGAAGTCCATGTTGATATTGTCAAAGCCCAGCTTTCTGGCCAGGGCAAATTTCTCCTTTACCATTTCTACCGTATGTCGCCGTCCAATCAGATCTAAAGTTTCCTGCTTCATGGTCTGAGGATTAATGGAAATACGCGTAACGCCGTATTCCTTTAAGACAAGAAGCTTTTCCTCTGTAATGCTGTCAGGGCGCCCGGCCTCCACGGTAAACTCCAAAATATTCTCCAGATCAAAGGTATCTCTCACCTTTTTTAAAAGCCGGTCCAGATCTCCGGCAGTCAGCGATGTCGGCGTTCCGCCTCCAAAATAGACCGTATCCAGAGGCCGCCCGCGAAAATGCTCCGCCGTGTAATCCAGCTCTCTGAACAGAGCGTCCAGATACTCTCCTGTCCGGCTGGCCCACTTCCCAATAGGGTAGGATGTAAAAGAACAATACAGGCAGGTCGTAGGGCAGAAGGGAATCCCTATGTAAAGGCTATATCCTTTTTCATAGTTGAGCACCTTTAAAAGTTCTCTCTCCCTCCCGGCGATCTCAATGCTCAGGCGGATTTTGTCTTCCCCGGTCAGATAACTTTTTTTCATGTAGGAGGCAATCTCCTCATCCTCCCAGCCCTCTTCCATTCTGGTCATAGCGATTTTGGTTGGCCGGATTCCCGTCAGAGTTCCCCAGGGCAGAACCTTCCCCGTTCTTCCGTAAAGAATAAAATACAGCCTCCGCTTGATCTTGCTCTTTGCCTCTGTTCGGTCATTATAGCACAATTCTATCGGAAGGTTTTTCAGGAATGCCTCCCATTCCCCTTCCAGTTCTTCCGGCAGCTCCTCCAGTTTCTCCGGTTCCCGGCTTTCCGGCTCGCCGTCTCTTCCCCGAATGCAGAGAGAAAACTGACTATGGGCTTCATTTACCTTTCCTTCTACATAAAAGGAAACCTCTGCTCCCTTTTCGTAGGCAAAGGTTTCTCCTGGATAAAAGGCCATCAACAGTTCCCTGATGTCCTGTTCATATGCATAATCATTTAACAAAATTCCTATCATAACGCCTCCCGTCCCTCTGCGGCCTATCTGCAGAATGACATGATTGGATTATACGCTTTCTCATGGCCAATGGTCGTAGGTTCTCCATGGCCGGAATACACCATGGTCTTTTCCGGAAGAGCCATCAGCTTCTTTCCGATCGAATCAATCAGACTAGCCGTGCTGCCGCCTGGAAAATCGGTTCTTCCGAAGGATTCATGGAACAGAGTGTCTCCGCTGAAGATCAGTTCCTCCTCGGCCAGATAATAGCTGACAGATCCGGGTGTATGGCCCGGAGTCTCTATCACCTTCCATGTTCTCCCCAACAATTCCAGCTTGTCATTATCCTTTAGCAGGCGGTCTGCCTTGGCCGTATAGCCCACACCAAACTGTGCTGACAGGTTTGCCTGAGGGTCCCTTATAAGATTCTCCTCCTTCTCTCCGGCGTAGACGGTCACCGGAAATGCCCGGCAGATATCTGCCACCGCACCGATGTGGTCAAAATGGCCATGGGTCAGCAGAACAGCCTCCGGTTCAACGGCCAGTTCCCGGCACCGATCCAGGATCCTGGGGCCGTTATCTGCCGGATCAATAATAACAGCCGGCGTCTTTCCCTCTTCGTAAATGATATAGCAATTCGTGCCTACCATACCTAACACCAATGTCTGAATCCGCAATCCGCTCATGTAACCTCCCCCGAATCTCTCTGCCGCCGGGCTGTGGCCCGGCGAATCCTGATTGTATTTTACCAGTTGACTCTGTCAGCCGGTCGTTCTCTCAATGTCCAGCACACCTTCTACCTGCCGGATCCTGTTAGTAAGCTGGGACAGTTCTTCTTTTCCATGAATATCAAATGTCATAATAATCGTCGCTTTTCCCTGCTTGTTGGTTCGGACATTCATCGAAGTGATATCGATCTGCCGCTCTGTAAACACCTTGGATATATCCACGAACATCCCAATCCGGTTGTTGGCAAATATCTTGATCTCCGTAGAATACTTTGCCTTATTGTCCTCGCTCTCCGGTTCCTCCCATTCTGCATCCAGCAGTCTGGCCCTCTCTTCATCAGGCAGATTGATGATATTGATGCAGTCTGTTCTGTGAATGGAGATTCCCCTTCCCCGGGTCACAAATCCTACAATCTCGTCTCCCGGCACAGGGCTGCAGCATTTGGAGAAACGAACCGCCAAATCGTGGATCCCTCTTACTACAATGCCGTTTTTCGACTTGCTGGCAGCGATGGGGACTTTTCCGTTGGTATCAGCAATACCATCCAGAATATTGACATCCGTGATCTCTTTCTTTAATTTTTTTCGGCGCTCTTCCAGCATCTTGTTGACCACCTGGCCCTCTTTCAGGCCGCCGTGGCCGATCGATGCCAGAACGGAATCCCAATCCCGGAAAGCATACCGGGACATGACCTTTTCCTGATATTCCGGCTTATTGATCTCGGGATAATTTATCCCCTTGGCCTTGCAGTAGCGCTCGATCATATCCTTGCCGCGAAGGATATTATCCTCTTTCAGTTCACTCTTAAACCATTGATTGATCTTATTTTTAGCCTGAGTACTCTTAACCAGGCTCAGCCAATCTCTGCTGGGACCTTTTGAGTTCTGAGATGTGATGATCTCAATCCGATCTCCATTCTGAAGCACATAATCAATGGGAACCAGTTTTCCGTTGACTTTAGCTCCCACCATTTTATTTCCCACTGCACTGTGAATGGCGTAAGCAAAGTCAATCGGCGTCGAACCGCTGGGAAGAGTCTTCACATCCCCGGAGGGAGTAAAGCAGTATACGTTATCAGAGAAAAGATCCAGATCGTTCTTGATCAGGCTCAAAAATTCCCTGCTGTCATCAGCGTCTCTCTGCCATTCCAGAATCTGCCTCAGCCAGCTCAGCTTTGCCTCTTCGCTGCCTGCTGCCACCTGGCCGCTGCCGCTCTCTTTGTATTTCCAATGGGCTGCGATACCGTATTCTGCCGTCCGGTGCATCTCATAAGTGCGGATCTGGATTTCAAAGGGCTGACCGTTGCTGCCGATCAGTGTCGTGTGGAGAGACTGATACATATTCGGCTTTGGCATAGCGATATAATCCTTGAACCGCCCCGGTATCGGCTTATACATTTCATGGATTACTCCCAGAGCCGCATAACAATCTTTTACACTCTCCACAATAATACGGACAGCAAACAAGTCGTATATCTGATCCAGGGTCTTTTTCTGATTGACCATTTTCTTATAAATACTGAAAAAGTGCTTGACCCTGCCGTTTACTTCTGCTTTTATACCGGCCATCTCCATATGGCGGCTGACTTCATTTACAATGGAATCTACGAAGGCCTCCCTGGCGTCTCTCCTCAGCGAGATTTTCTCTGCCAGATCGTAATATACGTCCGGTTCCAAATACTTTAACGCCAGATCGTCCAGCTCGATCTTAATCTTGGAAATACCCAGACGGTTGGCGATAGGCGAGTAAATATCCATAGTCTCTCTCGCCTTTTCCTTCTGTTTTGCCGGCGACTGGTACTGAAGGGTTCGCATATTGTGAAGCCGGTCAGCCAGTTTAATCAGAATAACCCGGATATCCTTTGCCATTGCAAGGAACATCTTACGCAGATTCTCCGCCTGGATCTCCGTTTTATCCTTAGACCAGGACAATTGCGTCAGCTTTGTGACGCCGTCTACCAGCAGAGCCACCTCATCCCCAAATTCTTTCTTCAGTTCATCCAAAGTCATGACCGTATCTTCCACCACATCGTGGAGAAGGGCTGCCACTATTGTCTCTTTATCCAGCTCTAAATCCGCAAGAATAATGGCAACGCACAGCGGATGGATGATATACGGCTCTCCGGACTTTCTCTTCTGTCCCTGGTGAGCCGAGTCTGCCACCTTATACGCCTTCTCGATCATGCTGATATCATCAGAGGGATGGTAGCGCCGAATCCGCTGAATCAATTCTTGATACAGCTCCTCCGGACTCGTAAAGTCAGCCGGCGCTTCCAGCTCAATATCCAATTCTTTTCTTTTTTCTGCTTCTGTCATCGGCCTTCTTACGCTCCCTTCCTAAAAATTTCCAAAAAATTGCGATATTACCATTATAATTTTTTTTGTCGGAAATTGCAAGTATTATCCTGTGTTAGTTCAAACTGGCGTGTGCATTGTCCTGATCACTGAAAAAACAGACAATCTCCGCTCCTCAACCGTCCTCCGGAAATTCCTGATTTTCCGGCAGCTATCGCCTCCTCCAGAAACTCTCCGCTGCAGTGGTTGAACCACAGAGATTCTACCTTTAAATCTCTTAATGCTTCTATGGTCCTGCGCCGTTGTTCTTCCCCGGCGTCTTTCAGATGGATCCCGCCTGCGGCAAACGCCAGCTTCCTTCCGGGAAAACGCGTTTTTACTGTTTCCAGTATATTAATGATCCCCGGATGGCTGCAGCCGGTAATGACCCCCACTGAGTCCCCTCCGTCCAATTCTATAACCATACAGATTTCATCTTCAAACGCATCCGGCCCCATTGACAGGGCCGTCCGACGAAGGAATTTATTAGAAATTTCTTCCCATTTATTGGTGCGTTTAAACCTCCCCACTGCAAAACAATGCTCCGTAAGCTGCAACATTTCCCCACAAATTTGAATTTTGCTGCTGTTTTCTTTCTCAAATCTTCTGGACAGCCCACACCCCAGATCTGTATAAACCCCTTCCGCCTCTCTTCTCCGATATTTTTCGTCAAAAAATTCTTCTCCACATACAATCTCCGCATCCATCCCCAAACGAATACCCTGTGTCAGTCCCCCCACATGGTCGTAATGATTATGACTCAAAACCACGATATCAATATCCCGCGGGGAAACCCCCAGCTTTTCTGCGTTTTTCCAGACATAAGAGCTGCTTCCAGTGTCAAATAAAATCTGCTTCCCATCGGCTTCCACCAAAAAAGAAAGGCCGTGCTCTGCCATTAAATCTCTCCTGGCAGTCTCATTTTCAATTAACGTTATCAGTCTCATCTTTCCTCCTAAATGGAATTCCATTTTCTGCGAAACCAGAAAAGCGCCGCCCAAAAAAGGCAACGCTCTTCCATATGCTCATTCCGGCGGCGCCTCAAACGCACCCGAAATTATCTATTTTCCTGGGTAAGTAATCAGAGAAGCTACATCGTACCCTGACAATCTTTTTCGGCCTTCCAACCCGGCAAGTTCCATCACAAAGCAGACTTTTACTACCTGCCCGCCAAGCTCTTCCACCAGTTTTATAATAGCCTCGATGGTTCCTCCCGTTGCAATCAGATCATCAATAATGACCACCTTCTGCCCCGGCTTTATAGAATCCTTGTGCATTTCGATCTCCGCACTGCCATATTCCAGATCGTACTCAGCCGACACCGTCTCGCAGGGGAGTTTTCCCTTTTTCCGAACCGGAACGAACCCCTTTTTCATCACATAGGCCACCGGAACGCCGAAAATAAATCCTCTGGATTCCGGACCTACCACTACATCGTAGTCCAGAGTGCCGATCGCGTCAACCAACTGGTCCACCGCCATCTGAAGGCTTTCAGGGCTCTGCAGAATCGTAGTGATGTCACGAAATATAATTCCAGGCTCCGGGAAATCCGGTATACTTCTTACATAATCTTCCAGTTTTTTCATGTTTATAAACCACCTTTCTGCGAAAGGCACCGATGGGGTTATGAAACCCTTTCTCGGATAAGCTCTCGCTTCTTCTTTTTTCTTTGCTA
>CAJFOF010000079.1 GCA_904395885.1 uncultured Lachnospiraceae bacterium | reverse complement strand
CTGGACAATGAGGACTGGTGGAAACACATCATCAGCGGGGAATACACCCAGTATTTTGATAAGATGTATGGCGAACGCCTGGAAAAATAGAATGATTGCGCGAGGGGGCGCCTGGAAACAGCGAGGGATACCGAAGGGGAATGGAAGAAGACAGACCCCGGGAACCGTCGTGTTTTCGGGCGCTTTCCACAAGAAGGGATGGTTTGTTTATGAAAGTTTTGATTACCGGAGCAGGCGGGCAGTTAGGGCACGACCTGATGAACGAGTTTGATAAAAGAGGAATTGAACATATTGGCGTAGACGTTGCGGAGATGGACATCACCGACGCCGGCGCATGCCGCAGGGTTATTACTAATTCCGGAGCAGATGCAGTTATCCACTGCGCTGCATATACTGCAGTAGATGCCGCAGAAGATAATGTAGAGCTTTGCCGCAAAATCAATGGAGAAGGTACAAAAAATGTAGCGGAAGTCTGCAGAGATCTGGACATCAAAATGATGTATATCAGCACAGACTATGTGTTCAACGGCGAGGGAACCCGGCCCTGGGAGCCGGATGATCACAGAGAGCCGCTGAATATTTATGGCCTGACCAAATATGAGGGAGAAATGTATGTAGAGAAGCTGGTAAAGAAGTTCTTTACGGTTCGGATTGCCTGGGTATTTGGCATTAATGGGAAAAATTTTATAAAGACTATGCTCCGTCTGGGGAAAGAGAAGGGAGCGGTCAGTGTGGTGGACGATCAAGTTGGATCCCCAACGTACACGTATGACCTGGCACGGCTTCTTGCAGATATGATTCAGACTGAAAAATACGGTCGCTACCATGCCACCAACACGGGCCTGTGCAGCTGGTATGAATTTGCCTGTGAGATTTTTCGGCAGGCTGGAATGGGCAATGTGAAAGTAACCCCTGTAGATTCCGCCAGCTTCCCGGCGAAGGCAAAACGGCCGAAAAACAGCCGGATGGATCAGAGCAAGCTGATTCAGAATGGATTTGAGCCGCTTCCTTCCTGGAAGGATGCGCTGGGCCGTTATCTGGTGGAAATCGGAGAGAAATAAATCAAAATCAGGAGGAGAATAAGATGGGAAAGTATTTTGGAACGGATGGCTTCCGCGGGGAGGCAAACGTTGATCTGACTGTTGAGCACGCTTATAAGGTGGGACGCTTTCTGGGATGGTACTATGGACAGAGAAATCCCGAAGAGCGTACCAGAGTTGTGATCGGGAAGGACACCAGAAGAAGTAGCTATATGTTTGAGTACTCCCTGGTGGCTGGGTTGACAGCCTCCGGGGCAGACGTATATCTGCTTCATGTCACTACGACCCCCAGTGTTTCTTATGTGGTTCGCACAGAAGAATTTGACTGTGGAATCATGATCTCAGCCAGCCACAATCCATTTTATGACAATGGAATCAAGGTCATTAACGAAAAGGGAGAAAAACTGGAGGAGAGCGTTATCACAGAGATCGAAAAATATCTGGACGGAGAGATGGAAGAGATTCCCTTCGCCACCAGAGAAGAGATCGGACGCACCGTGGATTTTTCTGCAGGCCGCAACCGCTATATCGGCTATCTGATCTCTATTGCAACCCGCTCCTTCAAAAACATGAAGGTGGCTCTGGACTGCGCTAACGGAAGCGCATCCGCTATCGCGAAGAACGTATTTGATGCTTTAGGGGCGGAGACCCATGTCATTGCCAATGATCCCAATGGAACCAATATTAACACCGGCTGCGGATCCACCCACATCGAAAATTTACAGGCATTTGTAAAGAAAGAGGGCTGCGATGTGGGCTTTGCCTATGACGGCGACGCTGACCGCTGTCTGGCTGTGGACAGAAACGGAGAGCTGGTGGACGGCGACAAGATCATGTTCGTCTGCGGAAAGTACATGAAGGAGCAGGGGACGCTGGTAAACAATACCATTGTCACTACCATCATGTCCAACTTTGGCCTCTATAAGGCTCTGGATAGAGAGGGCATCCGCTACGAGAAGACGGCGGTGGGTGACAAGTACGTATACGAGAACATGGCTGCCAACGGCCATTGCCTTGGAGGCGAGCAGTCTGGCCACATCATTTTCAGCAAAAATGCTACTACCGGGGATGGAATTCTGACATCCCTGAAGGTTATGGAAGTCATCTTGGAGAAGAAACAGCCTTTGGAGAAACTGGCAGCTGAGATTGAGATTTATCCCCAGGTGCTGAAGAATGTCCGTGTAAAAGATAAAAGGGCTGCCCAGGATGACCCCGACGTAAAGGCCGAGGTGGAGAAAGTGACCCAGGAATTGGGAGATACCGGGAGGATTCTGCTGCGTCAGAGCGGTACTGAGCCGGTAGTGAGAGTCATGGTCGAGGCCCAGGATACAGAAACCTGTGAAAAATATGTGGATCGGGTGATCAAAGTTATGGGCGACAAGGGCCATTTTGTCTAAAAATTATATCGCTTTTTGCCTTACTGTGTTTATTTTTGAGCAGAAAGTCAAAATTAACTGATTGCCAGATAAAAACGGTTGTGATATAATACAGAAATATCATAGCCGTTTTTCGTATGACAGAAAAGCTGTTTCCTGTCCTACAAAAATGCTTCGTTAAATTTATGAGAAAAGGAATGATGAAAGATGGGGTTAGACCTGTAAGATCGACTCTTTTCATTGTCAAGAGATATGGCGTGATCTACCGACTCCAGGCTTGAGAGAACAGTCGCAGAGAATGAAAATCAAATGAAAATGGAGGAAGAGATTATGTTAAATTATCAGAGATATAAAAGAGTTCCTGTTGTAAATTTTCCTGAGAGAACCTGGCCGGACAAAGAGATCGAGAAAGCTCCGGTATGGTGCAGCGTTGACCTGAGAGACGGAAACCAGGCCTTGGTAGAGCCGATGGTGGTTGAAGAGAAGATCGAGATGTTCAATCTTCTGCTCAAGCTGGGATTCAAGGAGATCGAGGTCGGTTTCCCGGCAGCGTCCCAGATCGAGTATGACTTCCTCCGCCAGCTGGTGGAGCGGAAGCTGATCCCGGACGATGTGGTGATCCAGGTGCTGGTTCAGTGCCGCGAGCACCTGATCAAGAGGACGTTTGAGGCCATTCAGGGAATCAAAAAGGTAATTGTACATATTTACAATTCCACATCCACTCTTCAGAGAGATGTGGTGTTCCACAAAGACAAAGAAGAAATCAAAGAAATCGCCATCATCGGCACCAAGCTGGTGCAGAAATATGCAGCTGATTTCCCGGGAGAGATTTTGCTGGAATACTCTCCGGAGAGCTTTACCGGCACGGAGCTGGACTTCGCTCTGGACATCTGCACGGCTGTGCAGGAGACCTGGGGCGCTACGAAGGATAAAAAGGTCATCATCAACCTTCCGGCCACAGTGGAGATGAACACCCCCAACGTGTATGCAGACCAGATTGAGTGGATGAACACGCATTTTAAGAACCGCGAGAGCATTATTCTGAGCGTCCATCCCCACAATGACCGGGGAACCGGAATCGCGGCCACTGAGCTGGCTCTCCTGGCAGGAGCGGAGAGAGTGGAGGGAACGCTTTTCGGAAACGGCGAGCGCACCGGAAACGTCGATATCCTGAATCTGGCCTACAATATGTTCTCCCAGGGGATCAATCCTGAGCTGAACATTGAGAATATCAATGAGATCATTGACGTCTACGAGAGATGCACAAAGATGGATATCCATCCCAGACATCCCTATGCCGGCAAGCTGGTATTTACCGCATTTTCCGGCTCTCATCAGGACGCCATCAACAAGGGAATGCAGGCCCTCAAGGAGAGAAACGGCCAGTACTGGGAAGTTCCCTACCTGCCCATCGACCCGGCGGATATCGGCAGAAAATACGAGCCCATCGTTCGCATCAACAGCCAGTCCGGAAAAGGCGGCGTAGCCTTTGTCATGGACACGTTCTATGGCTTCAAGCTGCCGAAGGGGATGCACAAGGAATTTGCAGACATTATCCAGAAGATTTCCGAGCAGCAGGGTGAAGTGGCGCCTGAGCAGATCATGGAAGAGTTCCGCAAAAACTATCTGGAGCGGAAAGAACCCATGCATTTCCGCAAGTGCCGGATCAGCGATGCTGATACCGGAAATGGAGAGTTTGCAACATTGGCCAAAGTGACCTACACAGATCATGGGATTGAAAAAACTTTTGAGGGTGTCGGGAACGGTCCTATCGATGCGGTACAGAGAGGGCTGGAGGATGCACTGGGAATTCAGATCCGGGTTATGGACTACAGTGAGCACGCTCTGTCCATCGGTTCCGGAGCACAGGCGGCTTCCTACATCCATTTGGTGGATCAGGCCACAGGAAAGGCTACGTACGGCGTCGGTGTCAGCTCCAACATTACCAGGGCTTCGATTCGCGGTATTTTCAGTGCAGTGAACAGGTTGTTCTATTAATTGCGTTATAGATTTGTCACACCTCAGACAAGAGAGAATCTCCGGTCTGAGGTATTTTCTGATTTTATGTTTTGGCGGAGCGGGGAGGAAAGCGAATGAGAGAAAGGAAGCTGTCGCGCTTTAGGATTATACTTACAGTGCTTACAATACTGGCTGTTCTTTATTTGATTGGACTTTATACGGTTCCTTTTATGGAACCGCTGAGACAAGGGTTTTATCCGTGGCTGCTGTACATCGTTTTTGTCTTGATTCTGGTTTGCCTCTGGACTCTGTCAGGGAAGAAACAGAGATATTCGAAATACGGAGAGGATAAGATCGATAATGAAAAGATGGAAGTTACAAAAGCGGTGCTGAGCGAAAAAAACAAGTGGTATTGGTAAATATAAGGCCACAGGAAATTGAAAAAGGCTGGAAAGGTGGAGCCCGGAAGAGTGCAGAGAGAAGCATTTTTCCGGGCTTGCATTGTCTATAAGGCCATGCTGGAAAGATGGGGACCGGCTGCATCTAAAATATCATACAGCCGGAGCGGGGGCGCATTCCGGTTTTTCAGAATTACGCTTTTCACATTCTCCGCCAGGACTGAGGGGGATCGCTCTGCATCCAGGCAGAATACTTGCCGGGGAAAGGTTTCGGCCAGCATAAAGTAAAAATCCTTCTGCAGCGGGTAAAGCCTCAGGTTGGAGTCAAAGGAATTCCGCACACGCACATGATCCTGCTGCTTTCGGAAACGAAGAGTCTCCTCGGAAGCATATAGGAACAGCACGAGACCGGCTAGAGGGAGATCACGGTAATGGCATCGAACCTGCTCTCTGAACGCAGGAAAAACGCTCCAAGGCAGATGATTTGCAAGCGGAAAAACAGCCGTGTGGACAATGACATCGATGACGCCGATATCGTTGAGCTGCAGGGCGTGAGGGCCGGAGGCAGAAACACTGTCTGTGTACCGCCGGAGCGTGTTGTCAAAGAACCACAGCTGTTTTTGCAGAAAATCTTCAGGGGTTTTCCAACTGCAAAAGGGATTTGATTTCTGTGCCAGAAGCTCATCGACAGGGAAGACTTCAGGCAGATCTTTCTGCAGGCTGCGGATCAGGCTGCTCTTTCCAACAGCGCTGGGGCCGTCAATGTCGATAAAGATCATAAAACACCTCCGAATGCAAAGATTTTGACAGGCTAATCAGCGGGGGTTCCGGACTGGCCGGACGTGTTGTAGGACCGCGCAAATTGACAATAATCTGACAGGCAGCGGATGAATTCGTAGCCGTAAGCCGGCAGATGGCGTTTTTTGTACATGATGACAGAAAGCTGCATAGATGCCGGAACCTGGGTCAGCCTGACGGGAAAGACCAGCATGTCCTGGGAGAGATCGGGGAGAATGCAGGCCAGAGTCATTTCTGACACAATGCAGGCCACAAGCCCCTGAAGGCAGAGGGGCAGGAAAAACTGGATGTAGGTTGTCGAAAGGTAGACGTAGGGCTCTCTGGAGACTTCCTCATAACACTGGAGGATCAGCCTGTGGAGCCGGGTGTCGCTGTTTGGCATGATGATGGGCAGGTCTGCCAGATCTTCGAAGTTGGCCCTCTGGGAGGAGCGCTGGATGACCCGGCTGCTGTCGGACCCGAAGACCTGTTCCAGCAGAACTTTGGAGACGACAAAAAATAGGCGGTCTGTCAGGATGGGGATCACCTTCAGTTCAGGGGAGAAGGAGTCAAAGGTTCCCAGAGCAAAGTCCAGTTTTCCGGATAGAACCAGATTTTTCAGCATGGGGGAGGGCTGATCGACCAGGTCAATGGTCACACCGGGATACTTTTCACGAAATATCGGGAGAACGTGAGGCATAAAGATCACAGCGCGGGTGGTGCTGGAGCCGATTTTCAGGTTTCCGCACTGCTCATTTTTTGCGTCTAGAAGAGCCTGGCGCAGGTTGGATTCGCACAGAAGGATCTCTTTTGCGTGATCGAGGAGAATTTCCCCGGCAAAGGTCAGGGAGAGATGGGGTTTCCGATTGAAAAGAGTAGTGTCACAGGCCTCTTCCAGTCGGAGAATATGGTTGCTCAGGGTTTGCTGAGAAATAAAAAGCCGGGCAGCCGTCTTGGTAAAATTCAGGTCTTCTGCGGCCGCAATAAAGTAAGCTAAACTGGTTGTATTCATAAAAATGCTCCTCCATTGATGTAAAAGAAACCTATATGGCGGTGAACAGTGGTATTATAATGCAGTTTACCCGTTTATAATGCAAGTTGTCAATCCATTTGTGGGCTGGAAGAAGTGATATTTATAGTATAAGATTGCTAAAAAAATAACAATAAAATTTTGACAAAAATAAAAAAATAACAAATTTTATTTGTTGTCCATCAAAATAATACTGTTATACAAAACGAAAGAAATAGAGTAAAGTAAAGACACTGAAGCGTATAAGGAGGCGAAATGAGTGAATATTGTACTAGCTGGTAATTTATCAGACGATATTGCCAGATATTTCCGAAAGGAATTTCCGGAGGATCAGGTAGAATGGATGGACACAGAAGAAAAGTACCATGAATATTCCGGGGCAGACTGCATTGTCGTCAGAACGTTCAAGACTCCGGAACGAGTATTCCGGAACAATCCGAATCTGAAGGCCGTCCTGCGCTGGGGTGCCGGATACGATTCGGTGGACATCAGGGCGGCTGCCAGCAGAGGCGTGATCGTGGCAAACGCCCCTGGAATTAACGCCTATGCGGTCTCGGAACTGGCCGTGGCCATGATGATGGCGCTGAAGAGAAATCTCTTCCGCTACTGGGAGAGTGTCAGGCAGGGCCAGTGGGACGGAAAACTGTTCGCTGCCGCGACAGAGACTCTGAACTGGAAGACCGTGGGGATTATCGGTGCAGGCAACATCGGCAGAAGGGTGGCGAAACAGGTTCGCAGCTTCGGGGCCAATGTCTGCTACTGGGATGCGTACAGACTTTCAGAAGCAGATGAGAGGGAGCTGGGGCTGACATTTTTAGAACTGGAGGAATTATTAAAACAGTCCGACGTTATTTCTCTCCACGTGCCGCTGACCGGCGAGACCTGCCATCTGATCGGCCAAAAGGAGCTGGATATGATGAAGCCGGGGAGTGTGCTGATCAATACTGCGAGGGGCGGCCTGGTGGACGACGAGGCGCTTTATGAAGCTCTGCGCCAGGGAAAACTGAGCGGAGCGGGACTGGATTGCCTGGAAAATGAAAATGTAAAGGAAAATAAACTGTGCACATTGGACAATGTGATTATAACGCCGCATATTGGGGGAACGACTGGAAAAGCCCGTCTGCGTTCACGTGACGGATCCATGTGTGGATATGGATGAGGTGGCGGCGATGCTCCGGAAAGGGGACATTCTGTGCCATATGTACCATGGAAAAGGGAGCACAATCCTGAAAAATGGGAAAGTGTCGCCGGCGGTCTGGGGGGCCAGGCGCAGAGGCGTAATCTTTGATGCCGCAAACGGCAGGACGAATTTTGATTTTTCTGTGGCAGAGCCTGCTATAGAAGAGGGATTTTTCCCGCAGATTATCAGCACGGACATGACGAAAGCCACAGTAAACCAGGGGAGTCTGGTGAGAAACCTTCCCTATATTATGTCAAAGTACCTTTCTCTGGGAATGGAGCTGGCTGAGATCGTCAAGGCGGCGGCCTACACGCCTGCTGTCTGCATGGGCAGGGCGGATCGCCTGGGCTCCCTTGAAATCGGCAGGGAAGGCAGCGTTGCGATTATGAAAAAGAAATCAGGGGATTTTATCTTTGCGGATGCGGCCGGCAATAAACGGCGCGGCGGAGAGATGCTGATTCCTCTGATGACGATAAGAAGAGGACGTGTCCTTTTTGACAATAATGAATTAAATCGGGAGTGAGAGACAATATGAGACAGGTAGCATTCATCGGCTTTGGAGAGGCCGCCTACTATATCGCCAAAGGCCTGAAGGAAAGCGGCGTAACCGATATGGCGGCCTACGATGTGAATTATAAAAAAGGCGCCAGCCCGGTTATGGAGCGGAGAGCAGAGGAAGCGGGCGTGCTGCTGACAGAGGATGGAAAAGAAGCGTGGCAGTCGGCCCGGTTTGTACTGGCGCTGACCAACGGGAAAGTGGCTCTGGAGACTGCCGACCAGGTGCTCCCCTATTTCCAGGAGGGGCAGATCTATGTGGATATGAATTCCGCATCCCCTGTGGTGAAGCGGAAAATCGCAGAGATTCCTCATTCACAGGGGGTTGCGCTCTGCGATGCCGCGGTCATGGCGACGGTTCCCAAGAAGGGCCACAGAACACCGATGTTTCTGGCCGGCGGGGGTGCGAAGGCATTTGCAGAAGAGATGAGTCCTTACGGGATGAATCTCACGGTGCTGGAGGCCGATCTGGGCGGCGCCTCGGCTATCAAAATGATCAAGAGCGTAGTCATGAAAGGCCTGCCGCAACTGATGTTCGAGGCCTTTGAGGCTGCCGAACAGTACGGGGTGCTGGATACTCTGGTGCAGTCCTTAAACGGCTCTCTGAGCGGTCAGAGTATCGAAGATCTGGCCAACACTTTTATTGCCAGAACTATGATCCATGCAGGCCGCAGGGCCGGGGAGATGGAGGATGTGGTCTCCACTCTGAAGGATTTGGGCGTAGATCCGTCCATGTCCGAGGCGACAGTGAAGAAACTGCACCGGCTGGAAGAAGAAAAGTGGGCCGATGTCCTTGGGGCAGACGGTGGGTCTATGGATTATAAGAGCGCAATGAAACTGTTGATTGAAAAAAGGAGGAACGAATCATGATAAAAGAATTTCCGGAGTTGCTTCCGCAGGAGGTTATTGAGCGAGTAAAAAAACTGAATGTGCCGCTTCTGTGTGATGGGTATAAAGCGGCGGGGCTGGAGAAAGAAGGCTGGTGCTGCATGGATGCGGCTATCAGCCCTGTAGATCACAAGATGACGCTGGTGGGAACTGCCATGACAGTGGACACAGAGGAAGGAAATAATTACATGATCCATGTGGCCAGCTACACGGCTCCCGCAGAAGGGTACATCATGGT
>CAJFOF010000078.1 GCA_904395885.1 uncultured Lachnospiraceae bacterium | reverse complement strand
TGCCACTTTGAATACCTCCTTATTCTCTTGGTTTTATTATGAAATCCTTGAGAATAAGCTGTCAACTTTTTTTATACCACACCACCTTTTCGATTGGCAAATATCTGGAACGGTTTCATTGGTTTCCCATTTTGAAATCTACCAATTAAAACCGGAACATTTGCTACTTTTCTTAACACAATTCATGGATCCCTTCTAAAGAATCTATGCGGCTATTATAGCCCCCTTCAGAGGTAATATCTGCCGCATTTTCCGTACTTCTATACCAGCCCATTAACCAGCAATCCTGTGGCAAAGGAAAATGCCATGACAAATACAAGATAGAGCAGGAAATGCTTCAGCCCCAGGACGATCTTCATCGCCCCCAGGTTGGTGATCTTTGTGGACGGCCCGGTGATCATAAATGCCGCCGCGCTTCCCATGCTCATGCCGTCTGCCAGCCAGGCCTGCAGCAGGGGAATGGTCCCGCCTCCGCAGGCGTACAGGGGAACCCCCACAGTGGCCGCCATCAGCACGCCGAAGGCCTCATTTCCGCCGAAAAACCGCGTCATCAGATCCTGGGGCACGTAGCGCTGAAATATGGCAGACAGTAAAATTCCCAGCAGAAAATACGGCCCGGTGACTTTCACATTCCGCCCGATGTTTTGGACCAGACGGATGATGGGATTGGGGTGGGTGTCCCGGCTCTTTTGTTCCTCAAAGCCTGAAAAATTGAAAAATGGCCTGCCCTTTCCCAGCAGCCGGATCAGCACTCCCGCCAAAATCCCGCAGAGAAAGCAGGAGATGATCCTCACTGCAAGGGCTGTCGGGCCCAAGGCTGTGCTGTACACAATGAGCTGGGGATTCAGCAGGATGGAGCACATCATAAATGAGGCCAGCCATTCATCCCTCATCCCGCTCTTTGAGAAGGATGCCGCCAGGGGGATCGTCCCATACATGCACAGGGGTGAGGCGATCCCCAGAAGGCTTGCAGGTACGACGCCGATCATTCCCATCCGGCTCTGGCTCATCGCCCTGAGACCCCCGTGGATCCTGTCTTTGAGAAAGACGGACACGCAGGATCCCAGGACGATGCCAAATACCCAGTACCAGAATATCTGCCGCAGCTGCACATCAAAATAGTACCAGAGATAGACGAATTCGCGGTGGAGGACGTCAATCATCGATGCTCACCATGCGGTAATCTCTGTTTCCCAGTCCGATCTCCTCCCCGTGCTCCAGGACATGGACGGCATTGCGGGACTCCATTCTCTCAATGAGGGAAGCTGTGTCATCCTGGGATGCATAGACCAGGTCCACACAGGCCTGATCCAGCGCCACCGGGTCTGTGGAGGCCAGGATTCCCATATCGTGCATGTCCGGCTCTGCCGGATTGCCATCGCAGTCACAGTCAATAGACAAGTGGTTCATAACGCTGACATACAGAATGTTTCCGTCCAGAGCGTCCACCACGGATTTTCCCGCCTCCGCCATGCTCTCTGTAAAGGGATCCTGCTCACCGCCCCAGGGGCTGGTGTGGCTCTCTCCCGCCGTATGGATCAGACATTTTCCCTCCTGGGAAGCCATACCGATGGAGATATTTTTGATAGCGCCGCCAAAACCTGCCATGGCATGGCCCTTAAAATGGGACAGCACCAGATACCCGTCGTACTCTGGGAAATGGGCGCCCACCAGATTTTCTGTAAGCTGAGTTCCTCCCTCCACCGGAAGGCTTACCGACCCGTCTTCGTCCAGCACCACAAAATCTGCGATGGAAGCAAAGCCGTGATCCTCCGCCACCTGGTAGTGCATGGCCGTGCTCGCCCTCTGGCCGCCATACGCCGTATTGTTTTCTACTATCGTCCCGTTCACTTCATGGACCAGATCAGCGATCAGATTCGGGTCCAGGTAATTGCTGGCAGGCGGCTCCCCGGTAGAGAGCTTGACCGCCGTATGCTCTCCGGACAATCCCTCTCCCAGGGCATGGTAGATCGAGGTCATTGCCTCCGGGCTGATCTCCGATGTAAAATATACGACAGATTCGGCATTTTCATTTTCATGCTCCAGATCAGAGAGCGCGATGATCTCCCCGCCGTTAGTCTCAATACTGGCGCCTGCATCGGCCTCTGCCGTCCCGCTTTCCTCTGATGCACTTTCTTCTGCCGTGCTTTCCTCCGCCGCGCTCACCGACGTCTGCGGCGCACTCTCTGAGGAACTGCTCCCGCAGCCGCTCAGAGCTGCCGAGATGACTGCAGCCCCAATTAAAATGGAACTGATCGATCTTTTTTTCATCCTTTTATCCCTCCTGCATCTGTCTCTCCCAGAATTGGATCGCCCGGTAGATCCATCCTTCTGCAACTGTTCCTTCTCCCAGCCCAAAGCCGTGGGGCAACCCTTCAAACACCTCGATCTCGGCATCCGTGCCCTGGCTCTGGATCCTGCTGATCCGGGCCTCCATGGTTCGGTATGGGGCAATCCCGTCTCTGGTCCCCACACAATTATAGGTCGGCGGTTCATTTCCCGTCACTTCCGACAGGCCTGTATACTGCATGATCACTGCCGCTGGCCGCGGGAAAGCCTGTTCTCCAAAGGCCTCTGTCCCGTAGGAGCCCAGCCATGCGGCCATCCTCGCCCCTGCCGAACCGCCCCACAGAGAATAGTCCGACACATCCACCTGCAGTTCTTCTGCATGCTCGTGGATAAATGCGATGGCCCGGGCCAGATCCTCGCAGGCAGTCTGGGCGCCGGGGCGGTAGATCAGCGCAAAAGCGTTATAGCCATTTTTTGACAACTCCAGGGCGTGGGGGAAACTGTCCTGCATCGCCCCCACATAGACAAAGCCGCCTCCTGCATTGCAGATTGCCACCTTTCCTCCCGGCTCTCCCCGAAAGAAAAACAGCCCTGTATCCTCCTTTTCCGGATCCTCCTCTTTCTCTTCCTCCGTATAGATATCGTAGAAAATCTGGTTTCCGGCCGCAGCCTGTTCCCCCAGATAATTCACAATCTCAACGGTTTTGTCCGGGTTGACATCATTGTACCAGATCAGAATATCTTCCACGTTCTCCAGGGTCAGATCGTCGCTGATCTGCCGGTCAACTGGAAAAATCAGTCTACCGCAGCCTTCAAAAACGGGATTGCTGATCACATCCTGTACCCTTGTACCACGGTTCACCGCCTCGAATGCCAAAGTTTCCCCTTCCTTCTGAGTTTCGCTGCCAAAGAAATCTCTCAGCCCATAGTACAGATACCGCTCGCAGGCGTCAATGTCGTGGCGGCCGCCCTCTATGATAGCATAGTGGAGATTTTCTGCGGTAAAGAGATCCCTCGTCAACATCTCCTGAATCTGGTTGTCCGTCTGATCCCAGATGGGATCGCTGGTGCCGATGCCCTGATAGATCCGGAAATCGTCTTCTTCCCATCCGCCTTCCGTCACCACATCTTCCAGATAGTCCACCGTCTCCACTGGGTGGTAGAGGCCGCCGTAGGTTCCCATAACCCAGCAGTCGCCGCTCATGGGGATAAAGTATTTGATATAGTCCAGGTTATAGACAAACTGGTACCATGTGGTCACCGCCCCGAGGGAAAAACCGCCGAAAGCGCGGTGCTCCCTGGATGCCTGAAGGGCTTCCTCTGAAGTCCCCTCCGCATAAGTGTGATACCGGCTCTCTATGTACGGGATGAGATTTTCCCGAAGATCCCGGTGGAAGACGGAGAGCTCCTCCACAGATCTTGAAAATCCCTGAGACTGGTTCTCAGCGTCAAATGTGGCGCACACCACGATAACCGGCGGAATATCCCCGTTCTCTATCATGTGGTCCAGCATATTGACAATCCCGCTCTGGGGATCGCCGAAGAAGTCCCCCGCAGTCATTGTCCAGCCGTGCATCAGATACAGAATGTCATACCTTGTCTCTGTATCGGTTTCCTGATATCCATAGGGCAGGTATACATAGGCAGGCTTTTCAATGACCTCTTCCGTCTCCGACGTATAGTCCCTGCTCTCGTAGACCACTTCCTCGATTCTGCCCGGCCTCTGGGACTCTTCAAAGTACCCCTCCGGGACAGAGCCGATGTATTCTGTCTGTTCCCCGGCCGCTGTACTCTGGCTTCCGACAGGCTGATCGGATTCCTGCATATCGCCGTCACTCTCCATCCCATCCGCCCCCTGGGTCTCCTGCACAGACACCTCCGTACCTTCCTGCACAGACAATTCTGTGCCTTCTGATGCGGAGCCCTCTGTTCTGCTGCACGCAGCGATCCCCAGCGTTACCAGCAAAGCGGCCAGTATTGCCAAAATATACTGTCTCATTATGGCAGTCTCCTTTAATCGCGTCTCTTACATGCATTCCATCAAAATTTCGTAGATCTCGTCCCTGCTCAGTTCTCTGGGATTGGTGCGGATGATATTGCAGGTGTCGGCCACCTGGCGCAGAAGCTGCGGCGTGATCTCCACTCTTGATTTCAGCTCTCCCATTCTGGCAGGCAGGCCGCTCTCCCGGATCAGATCCGTCAGGGCGTCAATCCCTGCCTGGGCGCTGTCCACATGAAATACCTCTCTGGCAAATCGAACAAATTTTTCCTCTGCATCCTTTGCAATATGGCGGTAATAGGCCGGATGGATCACCGCAAGGCCCTGGCCGTGGTTGCAGTCCGTGTAGGCTCCCAGCTGGTGCTCTATCTGATGGGCCTGGAAATCCGTCACCCTTCCTACTTTCAGGATTCCATTCTCCGCCATGGCAGAATCCCACATCAGGTTGCCTCTGGCCTGCATATCATCAATGTCCCGGATCAGGCGGCGCATATTTGTGACAGTATTCCGCATGATGGCCAGCGCCACATCGTCCGATACATTATCGGCGTCAGAATTTCCAAAATAGGTCTCCATGGCGTGGCTCAGGGTGTCAAAAGCTCCGGATATCACCTGCATGCGAGGTACCGATCTGGTGTATTCCGGATCCAGGAAAGCAAAGCGGGGAGCCGCTGCGGCCATTCCCGTCTTAATTTTCTTTTCGTCATTGGTGATCACCGCACCGCCGTTCATCTCCGCTCCCGTCCCGGAGGCAGTGACAATGGCGCCCATGGGAATCACCTCGGCGGGGTACTGGTGCTTTTCCATCTCCATCTCCCACAGATCTTCCCCGGTCTTTCCCTGAGCCGCCACAATCTTGCAGCAGTCGATGACAGATCCGCCTCCTACGGCTAAGATAAAGTCAACGCCATGGTCCTTCGCCAGTCTGGCCCCTTCCTGAACCTTGGCGTAGGTGGGATTTGACATGATTCCGAAAAAATCAAAGACCGTCTTTCCCGCGCCTTCCAACACGGATTTCACTTCGTCATAAATACCGTTTTTCTTAACGGAACCGCCGCCGTATGCCAGCAGCACATTTTTCCCGTACCCGGAAACAGCTTCCGCCAGATGATCTCTGACCACTCCTTCGCCAAAATATACTTTCGTAGGATACTCATAAATAAATTTCTTCATACCGATCTCTCCCTCTCTTTTATTGCAATGTCTCCGACAGTTTTTCTGCCTCTGCTCCTGCTGACGCCATCCCCGCATACTCCATCCCGTACATGGCGGCAAAACGCTTCATCGTATACTCGCCTGCTTCCAGCATCCATTTTTCCGGCGCTGCTCCCTGGAACAGAAAGTAAAATTTCTTTCCGGACAGCTCTCCCGGGGCAACCGGCCCGTAAAACCGGTCCAGCAGGTCGCGAACAGCTCCGCAGATATTGTGCCAGTACAGAGGGGATCCGATCACAATCACATCCGCCTCTTTCATCTTTCCCACGATCTCAGCGAACTGGTCGTCCTCATAATTCTGTCCGTAGCTGTAGACTTTATAATCTGTCAGACTAACGGTCTCATAGTCTCTCCCCTTCAGCAACTGTTCTGCCAGTTTCGCAGTATTTCCTTTCTTGTTAGGACTTCCATTGATAAACAAAATCTTTTTCCCTTTCATAACGAACATTCTCCCTCTCTTCGGCTGTCTAAATTCTGGTGCACCAGTTTCTTTTATTATAAAAAATCTTTTGCTTTCAGAGAATTTCCGTTTTTTTAGATGGTTGATACCTTTGGGTTGCTACTTTATTCTGTCAAATGCCGATGTGTTCCCATATGCAGGCACCAGGACCACATCGGCCCTTGACAGAGTCGCAGGAAATAAAAACGGCACACCAGCATACTGCTGATGTGCCTGAATCTTCGTTATCTGACATCTTAGGGCAGGTAAGCCCAGTTGACCGGATGGTTGGGATTAGTCTCCCCGAAGCTGCTGTACGACCCTTCAAAGGTAGGAAGCGTACGCCCCTCCGCTATTACCGTGGCTCCCGGTCTGTAGATCTCTCCATTGCTGTGTGTCCACCACTCTCCGTCAATCCGTACATAGTCCCACTGATGGTCTGAGTTCGAGGTGGTCACACACAGCAGCCCCACCATCCTGGCCAGAGTATGGAAGGCGTCGCTGTAGCCCATGCATACGCATTTTTTGTCCACCAGGCAGCCGTAGATACTGGCAGTCCTCCAGTTGTCGCTGTAATACCGGCTTCCAGACCCTTTGAATGCGCTCAAATAGGTATCATAGTCATATGATGCCCTAGATACATACTCGGCCACCTTCTGTGCCTTTTCCTTCTCGCTGGCATTTTTAAAGTCAAAGGAATTGAGGAAATTCCGGATCTCCTCCAGCACCTGCTTCACTTCCGGATATGTGTCCTCCGTCACACTGGGGTTTGGGTAGACAAATCCCGCCCTTCCGGTAGTCAACTTTTTATACATTGCTTCATAGTCGGCCAGATTTCCGCTGAGGGCATAGGCGTATTCCTGGACAACGCCGGCATTGCTGCCGTAATACTTTTTATCAAAATTGGCGGGATCCGCATCCATTGTGTAGAAACCGGAAAATGCGCTGTTGTCAACCACCGGAGCAAATTCCAGGCCATACTCTGCCAGCATACCTTTTAACGGATACCGGGGATCGTATTCCCCGACCGGCTGATCACAGCGGTATGTGCACATGGTGGTCAGTCCGGCACTGCTGTTGACCTCGTAGAGCTGCCCCAGTTCATTGAGATAATAAGAAGTGCCATACTCGCCAGCTTTCACCAGCTTGGATGCCTCCATATAGCCGTTTCCATCAAAATGGTAGACATATCCATCTATGCCTTTCCACACATCCTGGGCAAAGGTTCCGTCAGCGTAAACGTATTTCTTGTTAGTTCCCTCCGTCACCCACTGGCCCTTTTCCAGGACTTTTGCTGTTTTTGCATTTTCCTCTGCTAGGGCGGCAGCGTCAACTGTCGCCAGTGCCGTCATACTCATTGCCACCGACATTACCGCAGCCGCCAGCGCCGTAAACAATTTCTTTTTCATAACTGTGCATACCTCCCTTTTATAAAACGATATACCAAAATTATATCACAACAGGTCCGTTTGACAATAGCTCAAACGTGTTTTTGATAAAACTGTTTTCTGCACAAATCGGTTGACAAGAAGGAAATATTCTCTAAAATAAAAAATAGAAACCGAGAATACCGGAAAGGAGTATACTATGCAAAAAATCGTATGTTTAGACCTGGAAGGAGTCCTGGTGCCCGAGATCTGGATTGCATTTGCCAAGGCCAGCGGCATCCCCGAATTGAAACGAACCACACGAGACGAACCGGATTACAACAAGCTGATGAACTGGCGTCTGGAAATCCTCAGGAGTCACGGACTGGGATTGAAAGAGATCCAGGAAACCATCGCATCCATTGACCCTCTTCCCGGAGCCAAAGAGTTTCTGGCCAGTCTTCACCCCTTATGCCAGGTCATCATCATCAGTGATACCTTCACACAGTTTGCCTCTCCTCTCATGGAGAAACTGGGATGGCCCACTCTTTTTTGCAACTCCCTGATTGTAAGTCCTCAAGGGGAAATTACCGGTTTCCAAATGCGTATCGAACAATCCAAGTTGTCCACAGTGAAGGCCCTTCAGTCTATCGGATTTGAGACCATCGCCGCAGGGGACAGCTACAATGATCTGGCTATGATCCAGGCAGGCAAAACCGGCTTTCTGTTCCGCACCACAGAGAAAATCAAAGCCGATTTCCCGCAGATTCCCGCCTACGAGACATACGAGGATCTGCTGACCGCCATTCGGACAGCTCTGGAAAGTTAAACAACCCCTGTTAAAAAACAGCCCGGCAGCCGCTTGTCGGGTTTATCACACAAAAAACCATATGCCTTTCAAGAACTCAATGGGCATATGGTTTTTCTTTTTCTATTTTCCTGTTATACCTGCAGATCCTCCATGACCTGCTCCACTGTCTGAATCTTTCGAATCTGCCCGACTTTTTCGCTGGCAAAGATCAGACCATTTTCGGTGTCGCCTGTAACTGCATTGATCAGCGCCTGGGAAATACAGTATCTTGCAGTAGAGGGATCGCAGGCTTTGAGACAGTTATAACAAAAACAAATCTCTTCTTTTTCCCGCATCATGCGCTCGACAAAAGGATTGCGGATGGCCCTGGCCGGCATCCCCACCGGGCTGTCGATAATCACCAGATCTTCTTCTCTGGCGCGAATAAACATTTCTTTGTAGGCCGGGCTTGCGTCGCACTCTTCCGTGGCAATAAAGCGGGTACCCACCTGAATGCCGTCTGCTCCCAGTTTCAGGAAATGTTCTTTGTCCTCGGCTGTAAAGATCCCTCCGGCCACAAACATCGGAATCTTCTTCTGATAGATCTCTTCATATGTGGCTTTCAGGGCCACCGTCTTCGCCACTTCCATGTCAAACTGCCGGACAGTCTCTGCCAGGTGCTCCAGTTGTCTGCGGCTATAGCCCTGGTGCCCTCCCGAATAAGGGCTTTCCATAACCAGAAAATCCGCCGTGCTGCCGTATTTTCTATGCCACATTTTCAAGATCAGTGCCGCCGCCTTCTCTGAAGATACAACCGGCGCGATTTTTACATCAGACCCCTTTGTATACTTTGGAAGTTCCACAGGCAGTCCGGATGATCCTCACAGAGCCGGATGATATCCTTTTTTCTGACTAAAGGTTCTCCGCCGGTAAACAGATACACATACGTTCCCAGCTCTACGCCCTGGTTTACAATGTCATCCATCTCCTCATAGGTTAAATTCATGTGGTTCCCATACTCTGCAGCCCAGCAGCCAGTACAGTGCAGGTTGCAGGCGCTGGTGGGATCCAGGAGAATTGCCCAGGGGACATTGCAGTGATACTTTTCCTTGTTTTCCAACTGCCGCTGATACCCCAGAAGGCAGCCGTTGATGATGAAATTCTCAAACAGCCGGTCCCTCACTCCGGGATCAATGTCTTTGCACAGGCTCATCGTTAGCTGATACCAGTTGCTTTCTTTGTTTTCCAGTGCCGCCCGCACCACCTTTCTCGGCTGTTCCAGTGTCCCATTTCGGTCAAACAGATCAAACCAGTCCAACAGATTTGGAATATTCTTCTCCGGATCTTTATTCAGGTAGCCGATAGCTGTTTTCACTGCCAGAACTTCTAGATTCTCTTTCAGCGTCATTCTTTTGTCCTCCAAATTCATGTAATCGATTTGACTTTCTGTCTCTGTGATGAACAAAAAATACCATCCCAATATTCCGGATTTGTTCAAAATTCGTTTGGAAATTATTAATTTGCAGAAAAAAGCAGGCCGTAACAGCCTGCTCTATAATCTCTATATCCTTTTCATTTTCAATCTGGATCATATCGCCCCGTTCAGCGATCATCACTGCCGCCTTTCCCGGCCAACAGGCTCTCCCCCTCTAAGCGGAGAGAGCAAAAACTACTTACCAGTTCTCCTTTGTGAATGCAGCCTTTACCCAACCTTTTTTCCATGGAGCGGTCTGCTCAATCACGCCTGTTAACTCTTCAAAATACCACTTTCCATCTATTTTCACATATTTATTGGAATATTTTCCACTTAAAATATATGCATCCTCTACGCCGTCTACTTCCATGGTAAGCAAACATAGCAGACAAAACTTTCCAGTTGCAGACTTACCATCTTCTGACACCTCAATCATCGGAGCCATCATATTATGCTGTCCCCATTTAATTGCTTTTCCAAGATTTTCCGCATGTTTTTTAATTGCATCCCAACCTCTTGCTGTTCCACCACAGCCTTTAATTTCCCATAATCCGTCTTTTACGAATAAAGATGCAATTCCATCTCCAATATAACCACTATCCAGATATTGCTCATACTTATACTGTAACTGCTCACACTCACGAATATCTTCCAATTTTTGAATTCTGTCTTCTAATGTCATAGCTATTCTCCTCTCATACTTTATCTTTTCATTCTTACAGTCTGGCGCAAGAAAATTCGGAATAATTCAATTTTCATTCAGACAATTCCCATTTGTACTGATCACATCTTTATACCAGTAAAATGATTTTTTGCGGTATCTCTCAAGAGTTCCGGTTCCATCGTCATTCCTGTCTACATAAATAAATCCGTACCGCTTTTTCAGTTCTGCCGTGGACGCACTTACCAAATCAACGCATCCCCATGACGTATATCCCATCACTTCCACACCATCCTCAATGGCATGACCTACCTCTATCAGATGCTGTTTCATGTAATTAATGCGATAATCGTCCTCTACTGTCCAATTCCCCTTTTCATCTTTTACTAGCTGATCTACCGCGCCGAGACCATTTTCCACAATAAACAAAGGTTTCTGATAACGGTCATAAAACTGATTTAATACAATCCGAAGTCCAATGGGATCAATCTGCCAGCCCCATTCGCTGGCTTTCAGATAAGGATTTGCCACGCCGCCGATCAAATTTCCCTCTCCCATCTCCATGTCCTGTGCCGTTTCGCAAACACTCACATAGTAGCTGAAAGAAATGAAATCCACTGTATTTTTCAGTGCTTCTTCATCCCCAGCTTCCATCTTGATCTGTACCCCCTGCTCCTTCAGGTAACTATCCAAATATTTCGGATATGTGCCGCGAACCTGTACATCTGCAAAGAAATAATTTTTTTGTTCCGCCTGCATTGCCGCCAAAACATCTTCTGGCTTTGGTGTCAATGGATAGGTAGGCATCGCCAGAATCATACAGCCCACCTGACTTCCCAGCATTATTTCATGAGCCAGTTTTACCGCTTTTGCCGACGCTACTAATTCATGGTGAATTGCCTGATAAAGGTCCTGTTTTGTAAGCTGCTCCTTTGGTGTTAAGATTCCTCCACTGATCAGCGGCTGATGCAGTACGGAATTGATTTCATTAAAAGTAAGCCAATATTTTACTTTTCCTTTATAACGTTCAAAAATCACTTTGCAGAAATTCAGATAAAAATCAATCAGCTTCCTGCTTCGCCATCCGTCATATGCCTTTGCCAGATGTAAGGGCGTTTCATAATGGGAAATCGTTACTAGCGGCTCGATCCCATATTTTTTACATTCATCCAGAACATCGTCATAAAACTGAAGTCCCTTTTCATTTGGCTCAGAATCATCCCCATTTGGAAAAATCCTTGACCATGCGATAGAAAAACGAAATACCTTAAATCCCATCTCCGCAAACATGGCAATGTCTTCTTTGTAGCGATGGTAAAAATCTACCGCAATCAACTTCATATTGTCTTCTGTCGGAACTTCTGTTGGAGCCCCTTTGATTCCCCTTGGCATAATATCCTGAATAGACAGGCCTTTTCCGTCTTCCGGATATGCCCCTTCACACTGGTTCGCTGCTACTGCACCGCCCCACAAAAAATCTTCCGGAAATTTAACTGGATTCATACTATTTTATCCTCCTCTCTATTTTCTGACCATTATAATCGCTTCTCCTGCCTTAACAGCACCGGATTCCCTTTGTACACGGATTTCTGAATAATCATGCGAATTTGCAATAATAACCGGTGTAACTGTATCGTATAGTTTCTTGCTTCCTCTGCCATTTTTCCATCTCCTTATACACTAAGCCCCGCTTCAAATCCTTCTCGAATACCCAGATAACCATTTTTTACGCCGTTTGCATCTCCCACCTTTATCACTTTACAGGAAAGCTGATCGATCTTATCAATCAAAGTGAGATCCGTTTTCACACCAACCGCAACAATCACTGTATCTACCGGCTCTATAGTAAAAGTTTGTCCGTCTTTTTCAGCAATTACCTCATGATTTCCAATCTCCATGACTTTTGAAGATGTATAAATCTTTACGCCATTTGCAGTAAACCGTTCTTTCATATATTTTGCTGGTGTAGGTTCTCCGTCCCTCATAATCTGTGGCATCATTTCCACGATTGTAATCTGTTCACACTGTGTTGCCAGCATATCCGCTGTTTCAGCTCCGACCAGACCACCTCCGATTACAACCGTATGCTTCCCTGCCTCTTTCTTTCCCATAAGAATGTCATGAGCAGTTACTACAAAATCCTGATCCATTCCCTTGATTGGTGGAATAAACGGGTTGCTTCCGGTTGCCAAAATCACTGCATCTGGCGCATATAACTGAATCAGTTCTTCATCGGCTTTCGTATTTAACAGTACCTGTACCTGCATTTTTTCCAACATCTTCTTCTGCCAGTAAATAAAAGAAGTAAATTCTCCTTTTCCAATGGGCACAGATGCCGGAATCCACTGTCCACCTAATCGGTCGCTTTTTTCTATTAAGGTTACCTTATGGCCTTTCCGTGCCGCTGTAATCGCCGCCTCACATCCCGATACACCGCCTCCAATTACCAACACATTTTTCGCTTTTTTCACAGGTGTCATATCGTACTCGTCTTCCATCCCTGTAAGCGGGTTTACCAGACATCTCACACAATTTCCCTTTCCATTTTCTCCAGAACATCCTTGCAGGCAGCCAATACAGTGAAGAATTTCATCCATTTTGCCCTCCTGTGCCTTTTTCGGCATATCGGGATCTGCAAGGGAAGCTCTTGCCATCGTTACTAGATCTGCCTTACCTGACTGAAGCACGCTTTCTGCAATATCCACGTCATTGATCCGCCCTACAGCAATGACCGGGATATGAACGGCTTTCTTCATCTCTGCCGCATGCTCCACATATCCGGCTCTGGGAAATACGGACGGAGGAATGATTGTATGAGTTGACGCATACACCCCCTGTGAGCAGTGAATACAGTCTGCACCTGCCTCCTCCATCAATCTGGCAATGACTTTTGACTCTTCAATTTCCAGGCCTCCCGGCACGTATTCCACAGAAGAGAGTCGATAAATAACCGGATAATCTTCCCCACATTTTTTCTTAATGTTCCGGATGTTCTCCATACCAAATCTTGCCCTGTTACGAATGGTGCCGCCATACTCATCACTTCGTTTATTGGAAAAAGGTGACGCAAATGCTCCTACCAGATAGCCATGTGCCCCATGAACCTCCACCGCATCAAATCCTGCTTCTTTTGCTCTTCTTGCACAATCGCCAAACTGTTCTACCAGTTCATAAATTTCTTCAACAGACAACTCTCTTGGTGTTTCCGGCATACTCGGCTCTCTCACTGCGGATGGTGCTACCGGTTGCTCGCCCGTTATGGCACTGCTTGTCTCTCTTCCGGCATGATAAATTTGTGCCGCGATCGTTCCGCCTGCTGCATGAACACGTTCCGTTAGTTTTCGGTGACTTTCAATCTGTGCATCCTCCCAAAGCCCTGGAAGGTTTTTAAATCCGCCTGCTGTTTTTGTTATTGCATAATCTTCTGTAATGATCAGTCCCCATCCGCCTTTTGCCTTATGTTCATGGTATGCAATAAATTTTTCGGTTGCCATTCCATCGGGTGTACAATAATTGGTTACCATCGCAGATACTACCATGCGGTTCTTTAATTCCAGCTTTTTTAATTTCAGCGGTTCAAATATTTTCATATGTTCCCTCTCCTTTATGCGTTTGCCCTTACTGCTTTCTGAATATACTGTAACAAACTTCCGGAAACGGTTCTCCGTCATATGAGGGAGATAAACAAAAAAAATACCCACAAACAGCATTTCTAAACATCTGTTTATGGGTATAACTGGGTTTTAAATATTGTCTCTCATTCCTTGCGTACAGTGTGCCAACAATTTCTGAGGATTTAAAATAGTAATCCGCTTCCTTGACGTATCTAAAATTTCTTCTTTTCGCAATATTTTAATGGAACGTTCCATCTGTGCCTGAGAAGCACCTGCAATGCTAGCAAGTTCTGCCTGTGTTAAAGGGATCTGTTGGTGCATGGGATGAACTTTTGTTAAATATAAATATAAAACATCGCATATTCGGGTCAAACACGGTTCAAAGGTCTGATTAATTGTATCAAAAAACATATAGCCGATGAAATCGCAATTCTCTCTGAGCAGTTCTCCGGCAAACTTTCCGTTTTCCTGTACAATCTTTTTCAATACAGGATAGGGAATCTGGTATGCTTCCAGATCGGTTACTACCTGAAGCATCATTTCATATTCTGCACGAAACTCGTGTACTTCTACACCTACCGGAAAAACAGTTCCAGGGCCAAAAAAATTCAATGATTTTTTCCCCTGCTCATGACCAAGCGAAAGGTGCATAATCCCTTTTTTTATATAATAAGCTGTATTATTAATCACGCCATATTGCGTCAGATACTCACCTTTTTTAAATGCTTTCTTTTTCATGCCGTATTTTATAATTATATCTTCAAAATCATTCAAATAATTCGCCAAATAAATGCTGGGAATTATATGAGGGGCATTTTCTCCCATAACTACCTCCTCCCTTTGTGGCACAATTAAGATTTTCTTTCACAAAAGGACATTCCTCTAAAATCTCTTCTAGAAAAATGTCCTCACTAATGCAAAATATTCTATTGAAACTGAAATAAGTATGCCATACGACAAATGCGCCAAAATCAAACAACGTTAATACAGCTTCGCTCCCGCCGGAATCCCATCATCCAGCATCAGCAGGTTCAGCCCTTCCCGGCCATCGTACTCGTACACCGCGGAGATCAGCATTCCCTCGGAGTCGATGCCCATCATCTTTCTGGGCGGCAGGTTGGTAATCGCCACACAGGTTTTTCCAACCAGCTCCTCCGGCTGGTAGTACTCGTGGATTCCGCTTAAAATGGTGCGGTCTTTGCCGGAGCCGTCATCAAGGGTAAACTGCAGCAGCTTTTTGGACTTGGGTACAGCCACACACTCTTTTATCTTGACTACTCTGAAGTCGGACTTGCTGAAGGTATCGAAATCGACGAAGTCCTCAAACAGTGGCTCAATCTTCAGCTTGGAGAGATCCAGATGGATCTGGGGAACAGCCGCGCTTGTACCTGCAGTCGCTGCTTCCGCGCCGGAGGCCGCCTGAACTGTGGCTGCAGAATCTGCCTTCTTGGAAGACTCGCTTCCACCCAATGACTTCATTGTGGGGATTTCTAACCTCATACATCTGCTAGAATTTATTTCCCTTTATTAAAACACTTTACAACCTATTATCAGTTGCTTTATAAGCCT